>JANLSA010000316.1:0-3493 GCA_031362085.1 Bacteroidota bacterium
GTCGTAAAACAAGATCATTTACACGGACGTTACCACCGGTAAAGGAGGCATTTCCTTTTTCTCAATTTCATTTAGTTTGTCTAATTCAAGAATTGTTTGAATGCCTCTTTCATCTGGATGAAACATCATTATATATTTAGCTCCATAAACAATTTCATTGTTGGTATATGAAGTACGTGCCACTACCGTATTTGAATAGGCTTCATCAAATCCTTTTACAAAAACCATTACTTCCATAGATGTGTTTTCAAAATCGTCTTCTGACAGCCCGTATAGTGGGCTGTTTTCTTCAATGGGATGAACAACTGTCCAGCTCAGTGACAATGCATTTATTTTTGACAATTCAAGCGTAAGATTAAAAAATCGGTTCGTCAGGTTTCCATTCTCATCTGACCTTATGACCAATGAAATTTTTACTTCGACATCGGTAAGATAATTATTTCTGTATGGAACAAAGCGCAGCATCAGTGCTGTAATATTTTTGTAGGGAGCAATTACTGCAAGATCACTAAATTTTAAATAAGCATTTGGTTTAGAAAACCGTGCATATAGCAAACCGGTTGCCAATGCAAAGGTCAATAATCCAAGAAATGCTTCGAATGCAGCAATAGAACTTGTGAGATAGCCAACCGGATTTATTCTTCCATACCCTACGGTTGTATAAGTTTGTAAACTAAAGAAGAAGGCTTCTAAAAAATTATGAATCCCACTTCCTTTTACAACACCACCCAGATGTTCTATTCCAATAAGCAGGTAAAGACCAGCAAAAAATATATTAATCGTAATAAAGACAAGCAGAATAAATAATAAAAATTTCAAAATGGGTATTGACAGCATAGTATGAAACCAACTATAACGCTGAAAAAAAGGAAGACCCCGTTTTTTTATATTCGGAAATCCTTCCCGGTTTATAAACCGGCCGCCACTATCATTGCTGTTTACACCGAACCCGGTGTTTAAATCGGAATTTGCTTTTGTATTAAATTTTCTTCGTAAGGCCATAAACAAATTTAAATGAAAAGCATGATAAGTTTTGCAGACATTGCTAGCTGAACTATTTTTAAGCCGGAATGAAAAGAAAGAGAATTTTATGGCTATGCAGTTGGTATCCTTCAGATGCGGCCCCTTTTAATGGCGATTTTATTCAACGTCATGCAAGGGCTGCAGCTTTGTACAATGATATTGATGTGATTCATGTATCAGGAAATATTAACCAATACAAAACATCATTTTTTCTAACGAGTGAAAAGGGGTTATCGGAAACCATAATACGCTATAAAAACAAAAAAGGATTAATTGGAAAAATTCTTAATCATTTTACCTGGAGCAAGCTTTATAAAAAAGCGATTGAAAAATATATAAATGAAAAAGGGAAGCCAGATCTGGTACATGTACATGTGCCTGTGAAAGCAGGGCTTATTGCGTTATGGATCAAAAAAAAATTTTCGATTCCCTATATTGTGACTGAACATTGGGGTATTTATAATAAAGTATTAAAAGAAAATTACGGTGCCAGGCCTTCCTGGTTTAAACGATTAACAAGAACCGTTTTTTTTAATGCAACTAAAATTTTAAGTGTAAGCAATTATCTGGCTTCGGAAATTAGAAACTCAATTTCAGCTGATTTAAATTTTACAATTATAAACAATGCAGTCAATGCAGAATTGTTTTTTTTGAAATCCAAGCAACAGGAAAAATTCCGGTTTATTCATATATCAAATATGATTTCGTTGAAAAATGCGGAAGGAATTTTATTTGCATTTAAAGAATTTCAAAACGCCGGAAATAATGCTGAATTGATAATAGTCGGCGAAAATCACTTTTCAAAAGAACAATTAGCAGCAGATTTAGGGTTGTTAAATAATTCTGTTTTTTTTAAAGGTGAAATTTCTTATAGCCAGGTTGCTGGTGAAATTCAGCAATCTGATTGCCTGATTTTATTCAGCAATATTGAAAATTCACCTTGTGTAATAAGTGAAGCACTTTGTTGTGGGGTCCCCGTAATTGTTACAAGTGTTGGAGGGATACCGGAATTAGTTTCAAATGATAATTCAATTCTTGTTGAGCCAGGAAATACGGAACAATTAAAAGCTGCCATGATAAAAATGATGGAAATTTATTCATCATTCAATAAAAATAAAATAGCTGAAGATGCACAAGGCAAATTCAGCTACCCTATTATTGGAAAAGAGTTTGATTTATTGTATCAGTCAGTTGTGAGTGAAAAGTAGTCGGTTAGCAATTAAAAAACATTAAAACTAAGACTATTTTAAACTGCTAATTTAACTCTTCAGCTTCTCAACCAGGTCCACATACTCCTTCATGGCAACTTCTTTTGATTTGCCTTTCAGGTTAGCCCAAGCTTCGTATTTTGCTTTTGCCACAAAGTCAAATGGGTTGGATGGGGGATCGGTATCTACATCTCCAATGGCTCCCTGTTTGTATAATGAATAAAGCTGTAGTAACGTTTCATTACTCGGTCTTTCTGAAAATGACTTACTATCATTTTTTGCCTGATCAAATTTTTCTGTTAATTCCATAGTGTTGTATTGATTCATTCTTAATTTTTTCTTGCTTCGTCAATAAATATTTTCTGAATTTCCCGTTGGTTATCTGCTATTTTATAAAACTCATCAAAATATTTTACAATTTCTTTTCTCGATTTTTCGGGTAGCAAATCAAAATTCATAATTAGTTTATTGATTTCTTCTCTTTTTTCTTTAAGGCGATTTAAGCCAGACATAATTTCATCCATCGGACGAGCAAAACCGCGGTAAACTCTTTCTGTCACTTTTTCTGTTCCCATTATTTCAGCCGGGGTTGCATAATCCGCATCTACCATACCGGCAAAATCAAAATCATAAGGAACCGGAAAGGGCAAGGCATTTAAATCTTTTCTTGGCATTAACAATTTAATATTATGAAAATTTGGGACAGACCAATCTGTATTTCCAATCAGGTATTGAAACAGTGATACAAATGTCATTCGTTCCTGATCTGTGGACCGTTGCTCGGTTGCTATTTCATATTCTTTATATTTATTTCTTTTTGCCATATTATCAACATCTTCAATAAAAAATCCCCAGGTTGTATATTTTTTTATTTTTCCTTTGCTGTCTTCAAACGATAAGCGAATCAATCGTACCCGGAAACTAACCGGTGTCAAAAGGTTATACATTTTATATGCCAGGTATTCTTTTAGTACTAATTGTTCATCCCGTACAGCTGTACCACAACCCGAAACAATTTTTAGTTTATCTAATTCATACGTACGGGGTGATGTGGTGTTATGAAAATTAATCATCAGCGAAGGCATATAGCACTCTGTCTTTCTATAATTTCCTCTTGCCCGCATCTGTACACCTTCTGTTATTACAGTACTGTCAGGCATACGCAGAGTAATAGAGGTCTCTTGCCAGGGTGTTTCTTTTTTTGTACTAAATAGTTTTTTATTGATGAAAAACCGATAGCTGTTACAATTTCATCAGATTTT
>JANLSA010000394.1:0-2063 GCA_031362085.1 Bacteroidota bacterium
CCGATATCTATGTTTCCAATGATTTTTTAACGGATGATATTTTATACATTAACAATGGCAACGGAACATTCAGCGATAAAACGCATGAGTGTTTAAAGCATACCAGTTTTGCTTCAATGGGCAACGATGTGGCTGATTTTAATAATGACGGGTTGCCTGATATTTATACAGTTGATATGTTGCCGGAAGATAATTACAGGAAGAAAATGATTATTCCCTCTGCCGGGTATGATAAATTTCAGTTGTTGTTGCAAAAGGGATACGAACCACAATACACCCGTAATGCTTTGCAATTAAATAATGGCGATGGAACTTTCAGCGACATTGCTTTTCTTTCACACGTTAGCAGTACCGACTGGAGCTGGGCATGTTTATTTGCAGATTATGATAATGATGGCGATAAAGATTTAATGGTTACAAATGGATTTTACCGTGACCTCGGCGACCAGGATTATATTCATTACCAGGCAAAGCTCAATAACCCGATGGGTAGTCAATCTGCAAAGAGGGCGGAAAAATTAAAGGCTGTAAAAGCATTGGCAAATATTCCTTTGCAGGATTATTTATTTGAAAATAACAATGACCTCACATTTACCAAACGCTCCACTGATTGGGGATTTAATGAACCCGGTTTTTCCAATGGTGCCTGTTATGCTGATTTGGATAATGACGGCGACCTTGAGTTAATCATTAATCAGTTTAACGGCAAAGCAAAAATATTTAAGAACAATGCAAATGAGTTATTGAAGAATAATTATCTCTCAATAAAATTAAAGGGCAAGCAACTGAATAAAGATGCAATTGGCTCCAAAGTATATGTATTTACAAAAGGACAGATGCAAATGCAGGAATTAAATCCCTATCGTGGATATGAATCATCTATGGAGCCCGTATTGCATTTTGGTATTGGAAAAAATACTGTGGCCGACAGTATAAAAATTATTTGGCCCGGCGGGGAACAGCAAAAAGAAATTACAGTAAAAGCAAACCAGGTTATAAATATTGCATATGCAGCTACAACAAGGATTGACGATGCTGTTATGAAAAATAATTCTTCTTTCTTGTTTACAAACATCACCGGGAACAATGGATTAAACTATCATCATATTGAAAATGAATTTGTTGATTTTAAAATACAGCCGCTGTTGCCGCACATGCACTCTAAGAACGGACCGGGTATTGCAACAGGCGATATAAACGGTGATGGCAGAGAGGATTTTTATATCGGCGCTGCATCAGGAAATAACGGGAGTTTTTTTATTCAAAACAGTAATGGAAAATTTTCTGAAAAAAAGCTGAAGAAAGATACTTTGTATGAAGATATGGGCGTATTGCTATTTGATGCAGATAATGATAACGACCTTGATTTGTATGTAGTGAGCGGTGGTTCAGAAAATACAGAAGGCACTGTAATGCAGCAGGACAGGTTGTATTTTAATAATGGCAAAGGAAATTTTACATATAAGCCAGAAGCATTGCCCGAAACAAAAGCCAGTGGCTCCTGCGTTGTGGCCTGCGATTATGATAAAGATGGTGATTTGGATTTATTTATTGGTGGAAGAGTGGTGCCGGGCAGTTACCCGTTGGCAGCGAAAAGTTATTTATTAAAGAATGATGCTGGAAAATTTTCAGACGTTTCTGCAACCGAATTACCCCAGCGAGGGAAAATAGGAATGGTTACTTCTGCACTTTGGTCAGATTATGATAATGATGGCTGGATTGACTTAATGCTGGTGGGAGAATTTATGCCCATTACATTTATAAAAAATGAAAATGGAAAACTTGCAGTCAACTCACCAATTAAAATTGACCATTCACAGGGCTGGTGGAACAGTATTGCTGCTGCCGATTTTGATCAAGACGGTGATATAGATTATATAATTGGAAACCTTGGATTAAATACAAGGCATAAAGCAAGTACAAAAGAACCACTTTGTATTTATGCAAAAGATTTTGATAAAAACGGAAGGCTTGACCCCGTTATGTGTTACTATGTGGATGGGAAAAATTATATCTATCCAACCCGTGATGAAATGATAAAACAAATGGCTGCAATGAGAGGG
>JANLSA010000444.1:0-16208 GCA_031362085.1 Bacteroidota bacterium
CATGGCAGAAGGAACCTATGCCAATCTTGCTATCATCACTCACTCTCATGCAGAGTTTGTAATTGATTTTGTAAACGTAATGCCCGGTACACCTAAGAGTAAAGTAAAAAGCAGAATCATTTTTACACCCCAACATGCAAAGCGTTTTATGAAAGCAATGATGGATAACGTTGGGAAATATGAAGCCGTAAATGGGCAAATAAAAGATCTGGAAGATGTGCAACTGCCGTTGAATTTTGGCGGACCTACAGCACAGGCATAATTGGGATGAATTTTCAGATCATGCTATCTTAACCAGTATTTTTAGGGCATTTACTTCCAGCTATAAAAGCCCCTCATCTGCAAAACTATAATATCCCTGATCGCTTACAATGATATGATCATAAACAATTATATCATGAAATTTAGCTGCTGTTTTAATTTTTTCTGTTAGTGCTGTATCAGCTTTACTTGGCGTCAAACTTCCGGATGGATGGTTATGGCATAATATTATACCAGTTGCATTTTCTTCCAATGCTTTTTTTAGTATTACTCTTGGATCGGCTACAGTTCCTGTTATTCCACCTTCACTTATTATTTCAAAATGGTTAAGTCTATTTGCCTGGTTCAAAAATAATACAGCAAACACTTCTCGTTGGTTATCGTTTATTTTGCTTGCCAAAAATGCTGCAGTTTCTTTTGAGGATTTGAATTTCTTTTTATCTAATACATCACTTGATTGCCTTCTTCTGCCAATTTCCAAAGCAGCTGTTATGGTTATTGCTTTTGCTACACCAATGCCTTTTATTTTCATCAGCTCTTTTATAGAAAGCTTGCCCAGTTCCTGCAAATTATTTTTTCCCAGGTTCAATACCTCTTTTGCCAGCTCAATTGCACTTTTATTTTTGGTTCCGTTATTAATCAGGATTGCCAGTAATTCAGAACTGCTCAGGGTTTCCGCACCATGGGCAAGTAATTTTTCTCTGGGTCGTTCGTCTTTTGCCCAATTCTTTATTGAGTAGTAATTCTCTTGCATAGAGATAGGTTTGATTCTATTTTTATATCCGACAAAACCACTATTCGAATTTTAATAAGTTAACCACCAGCTTGAATCAATTTTTCGAAAACATTAAAAGCTGTACCTATGAAAAACCGTTCTACAAAATCCCTTGGCGCATTGCATCCCATCCTATTTTTTACGGGAGTTTATTTTGTTGCCCTCGTTTTCTCAATCTTTATTTGTTCAACTATCTTTTATAGTTGTAATTCCGGCGGCCCTATTGCGTTAACAAATAAACACAAAAAGGAAAAATCGGTTCAGCAATATGAGATTACAGTTTCAGCAAATACACTTGCCAGTAAGTAAAACTAATTTTTTTTATTAAGAATGCCGATTGTCCAATGCAATTCCTGATTGCTGACTGACTAGTTTTCCTATCTTCGCCCCTCATCTTTTTTACCATGTCATCAGCAAAGATTTTCTCGGGCACCGGTTCACATGCACTTACTGCACAAATCTGTAAAAGATTCGGAACTAAACAAGGTGTAGTAAACATTCAAAAATTCAGTGATGGGGAAATATGCCCTATTTTTTTGGAAAGCATCCGTGGCGACTATGTTTTCCTGGTTCAAAGTACACATTCACCTTCGGATAATTTAATGGAGTTACTCCTGATGATTGATGCTGCACGCCGGGCTTCGGCAAATAAAGTAGTGGCAGTTATCCCATACTATGGTTATTCCCGGCAAGACAGAAAAGATAAACCCCGTGTATCCATTGGAAGCAAGCTGGTAGCCAATATGTTGGTAGCAGCAGGAGCAGATAGAATTATTACAATGGACCTCCATGCCCCTCAAATTCAGGGGTACTTCGACATACCTGTTGATCACCTCGATAGTTCCGCAGTTTTTATACCCTACATACAGCAACTTGGACTTAAAAACCTTACTTTTGCCGCCCCCGATGTAGGAGCATCAAATCGCATCCGGGAAATTGCCAGCTATTTTGAAGCCGAGATGGTAATCTGTGATAAGCACCGGAAACGGGCCAACGAAATAGCAAGTATGGTGGTAATTGGAGATGTAACTGATAAAGACATTGTAATTATTGACGACATCTGCGATACCGGCGGTACACTGGCAAAAAGTGCAGCTCTTTTAAAAGAAAAAGGTGCCAGAAGTGTAAGGGCATTGTGTACACATCCCGTGCTGAGTGGAAAAGCTTATGAGAATATTGAAAACAGTGTTCTCGAAGAACTGGTGGTTTGCAATACCATTCCATTGAAGCAGGAATCAAGTAAAATAAAAGTGATTTCCGTTGCAGAACTTTTTGCCGTAGCAATAAGAAATGCATTTGAAAATAAAAGTATCACCAGTTTATTTATTCATTCCCAACGCAAAGATGCTTAGAAGTTAGTCGAATGCTATCCTGAATATTTTTGAACTAAGCTTTTGAATTACTATTTGACTTTGGTTGCGTCGCACACTTCGGGGTTCTGTTCGCTATTCAGCTACAGAAAACAATGCATCCTAAATTCAAATCAAAAAAATTGAAATAAAAACCGCATCACTTTTTATAAGATTGATAGGTTTATGAGTCAAGAAAAAGGACCCATAATTTTTTTAAGAACAAGTAACTAAACAAACAACATAAAATGAAAACAATTACAATCGAAGGACAACTGAGGACCGGAAGCGGGAAAAAAGCCACCCGTCAAATCCGCTCTCAGGAGTTAGTGCCCGGTGTAATTTATGGCGGCGCACAGGATATTAATTTTTCAGCTCCTGCTAAAGCATTAAGACCATTAGTTTACACACCCGATTTTCAGTTTGCACAGGTAAACATTGATGGCAAATCATATCGTTGCATTTTAAAAGATCTGCAATTTGATAAAATTGATGAAGCATTATTGCATATTGATTTACTGGAATTAGTAGAAGACAAAAAAGTGGTTGCTACAATTCCGATTAAGTATGTGGGTACTCCGATTGGTGTTAAAGACGGAGGAAGACTGCATCTTAAAATAAAATCATTGAAAATTAAAACGCTTCCAAAATATTTGAAAGAAAATATTGAAGTAAACATTGATAATTTAGAATTGCACGGAAATATACGGGTGGAAGATGTGAAAGTAGAACACTATGAAATTCTCAACTCACCCCGTATTCCAATTGCATCAGTTGGTATAACCCGTGAATTGAAAGTAGAAGAAGCTGCTGCTGCGCCTGCTGCAGGTACTATTGCTCCGGCTGCTACTGCTGCTGCTACAACTGCTGCACCCGCTGCAGCTGCTGCTCCGGCAAAAAAAGCGGCAAAAAAATAATTTTGCTTATGTAGAAAATAAAAACCCACTCTTTCTGATGTGGGTTTTTTTATTTACCGTTAGAAAATTATTATTGTAATTTGTTTTTGTAAGAATCAAAGCATCATGAAATTTTTAATAGTTGGTTTGGGAAATGCTGGAAATGAATATGCTCATACCCGTCATAATATCGGGTTTGATGTGGTAAATGCTTTTGTACAAAAACATGGCGGTAGTTTTTCAGTTGCACGCCTGGCAAATATGGCAGAGGTAAAATGGAAGGCAAAAAAAATGATTTGTATTTGCCCTACAACTTTTATGAACCTAAGTGGCAATGCTGTAAAGTATTGGATGGATAAGGAAAAAATTCCTATTGAAAATGTTTTTGTGGTATTGGACGATATTGCTCTGCCTTTGGATAAACTGAGGATAAGACCTGGTGGCAGCGACGCAGGGCATAATGGACTTAAGAGCATCCAGGAAATGATTGGTTCTGGTAATTATCCCCGTCTGAGGTTTGGAATTGGCAACGATTATACAAAAGGCGGGCAGGCAGATTTTGTTTTAAGTAAATGGAAAAAAGACGAAGAACCACTTGTAAAATTGAAAATTGATAAATCGGTTGAGGCAATTGAGAGTTTTGCTTTCGCTGGAATTGCAACTGCCATGAATATTATTAATAATAAGAGCTATAAGCTATGAGATTTCAAATCCATTACTTACTTTAGCCTCCCTGATTGAAGCCCAAGACCACCTTTCTTTAAAATCCACAATCTTACCGGAAGCCAATAAATATATAGGATGAACAGCTTTTACATTTTTGTATCCAATGTATTTAATTAAAACTACCACCAGTTTATGAAAATCTTTTGTGTTGGACGTAATTATGCAGCCCATGCCGCTGAACTCGGAAATGAAATTCCTGATGAACCGGTAATTTTTATGAAACCTAAAAGTGCTTTGCTGCAGCCCAATACACCTTTCTACTATCCCGAGTTTACCAACGAATTGGATTATGAAGGTGAATTAGTTTTACGTGTAAGCAAAAATGGTAAATACCTTCAGGAGAAATTTGCAGGTAAATACTATGATGCGATAACTGCGGGTATTGATTTTACAGCACGGGATATTCAAAAAGAATTAAAAGAAAAAGGATTGCCTTGGGAAAAAGCAAAAGCATGGGACAACTCTGCTGCCATCGGCAAATGGATTCCGCTGGATACAATAAAAAATAAAAAAGCAATCAATTTTTGCCTGTATAAAAATACAGAACTGATGCAACAGGGCAACTCGGGAAATATGCTTCATAGCTTCGATAAAATTGTGGCCTATATTTCACAATATTTTTCCATCAATATTGGTGATTTAATTTTTACTGGCACACCCGCAGGTGTTGGAGAACTCGTAGTGGGGGATGAAGTGGAACTGTTTATTGAAGAACAAAGTTTATTAAAGTTAGAAGTAAAATAGTTTTCAGAATCAGTTTGAGTTTTTTCTGAACTGAGGATGCAAGACCAACTGCTCCATAAATAAGGCACTTTGCTACCACCATTGCAGAGTGCTTTTTTTTATAAAAATAGGTAAAGGCCATTCCCTTATTTTTGCTGCTATCATCGCTTGCCGGTTATGATCGAAAATTCTATTTTACTTAAAGCATACTCACTCATGAGCCAGGCGAAAGCAATGGCTGAAACCTATGAGGCTAACAGGGCTATTTGTAAGTATGTTCACTCCACATCCCGGGGGCATGAAGCTATTCAATTAGCAACTGCTTTTCAACTGCAGCCCCAGGATTATGTAAGTCCCTATTACCGTGACGAAAGTTTATTATTAGGATTGGGTTTTTCTCCATATGAATTAATGCTGCAATTGCTTGCAAAAAAAGATGATATATTTTCCGGCGGTAGAGAATACTATTCACATCCTAACTATAAAGGGAATGATAAACCAACAATCATTCATCAAAGTAGTGCAACTGGAATGCAGGCAATACCCACTACGGGAATTGCACAGGGAATACAATATCTCAACCCAATTAAAACGCCTCAAAAATCAGGAGTGATTCTCAGAAAATGGGATTTTGCAAATAGTCAAAACAAATTAATTGAAAACTCGAAACAGGATGGAGAAATTATTTTATCAGAGAAATCTGAGAATTCTCCTTCAGAGGTAAAGGGTGCTGAAGAGCCTATTGTTATTTGTTCTCTTGGTGATGCAAGCGTTACAGAAGGAGAAGTATGCGAGGCATTTCAATTTGCCGTATTAAAACAATTACCCATAATTTATTTAATTCAGGATAATAATTGGGGCATCAGTGTATCGGCAGAGGAATCAAGAGCAATGAATGCTTATCAATTTGCAAAAGGATTTAAAGGAATGAATCGGATACAGGTGGATGGAAGTGATTTTAAAGCCTCATATAATGTAATGAAAGAAGTATGTGATTTTGTTCGTAAAGAAAGAAAACCTTATCTCGTTCATGCACAAGTTCCTTTATTGGGTCATCATACAAGTGGTGTACGAAAAGAATTTTATAGAAGTGCTGAGGATTGGGCAATACATCTTAAAGACGACCCAATCCCAAAACTTAGAAATAAATTATTGAATCGCGGAATAAGCGAAGAAGAAATTTTACTTATCGAAAATGAAGCAGCCGAAATTGTAAAAAATGATTTTGAAAAAGCCGTAGCTGCCCCAGAACCAGATCCTGCTTCAATAAATGAATTTGTATTTGCCCCAACTGTAATAACAGAAGAAAAAGGGGAACGTTCGCCATTGAATGCGGAAAAAATTTTCATGGTGGATGCTGCATTATTTGCCATCAGGGAAATTATGGAAGATCATCCTGAAGCAGTATTGTACGGACAGGATATTGGCAAAAGATTGGGTGGTGTTTTTCGGGAGGCTGCAACATTAGCTGATCAGTTTGGAGAGAACAGGGTATTTAATACTGCTATTCAGGAAGCATATATTGTAGGCTCCACAATTGGTATGAGTGCAATGGGATTGAAACCAATTGTTGAAGTTCAGTTTGCTGATTATATTTATCCAGCCTTAAATCAATTAGCATCGGAGGTTTCTAAATCTTGCTACCTCAGTTGTGGGAAGTTTCCGGTATCAATGATACTTCGTGTGCCGATCGGAGCTTATGGTGGTGGTGGTCCATATCATAGTGGATCTGTTGAAACAACTTTATTATCTATCAAAGGAATAAAAATTGCATACCCATCCAATGCTGCTGATATGAAGGGCCTGATGAAAGCAGCCTACTTCGATCCGAATCCGGTAATTATGCTGGAGCATAAAGGACTTTACTGGAGTAAGGTGCCGGGCACAGAAGAAGCAAAAACAAAAGAGCCTTCAAGAGATTATATTTTACCATTCGGAAAAGCAAATACAGTTTTACATGCCGATAAAAATAAAATAATAAATGGTGAAACTTGTGCAGTAATAACGTATGGCATGGGTGTCTATTGGTCAAAAGCTGCTGCAAAATTTTTTCCGGGGCAGGTAGAAATTATTGATCTGCGAACTTTATATCCATTGGATGAAGAAATGGTTTTTAATAAAGTAAAAGAGCATGGAAAGTGTTTGATTGTAACAGAAGAGCAGCAAAACAATTCTTTTGCTGAGGCATTGGCAGGAAGAATTTCCAAAGCATGTTTTAACTGGTTAGATGCCCCGGTTGAAGTTATTGGCTCATTAAATTTACCCGCTGTTCCGATGAATACTTTATTGGAAAAAATGATGTTGCCCAATGCTGAAAAGGTGAGTCAGCGAATCAAAAATCTGCTGGCAAATTAACATCTCAACCTTATCTTTGCTGCCCCGCTTAAAAAAGCGGAAAACAAAATGCCGGGGTAGCTCAGCTGGTTAGAGCATCGGATTCATAACCCGAAGGTCGGCAGTTCAAGTCTGCTCTCCGGTACTAATTCAGACCCACATTTGTGGGTTTTGATCTTTTTGTATGAAAATAATACGATTAGCAACAATCAACGATGCAGAAGCCATTCTTGCCATCTACGCCCCTTATATTTCTAATACATCCTTCACGTTTGAAACAGAAATTCCTTCAATTAAAAATTTTCAAAAAAGAATTTCTGATTATCAGATTCAATTTCCCTGGTTAGTTTGTGAAATAAATGGAGTGATAGCAGGTTATGCATATGGTAGTAAATATCGTGAACGAACAGCTTATCAATGGTGTGTAGAAAGTTCTATTTATATACATGATGATTTTCAAAATCAAAATATTGGTAAAGCATTATATACTGCACTAATAGAAATAGTAAGACGACAAGGGTTTCGCAATCTATATGCCGTAATAAATTTGCCCAACGATAAAAGTGTACGATTTCATGAAAGTTGTGGCTTTACTTATTTTGCTACCTACTATAATGTAGGTTATAAATTAGGTCAATGGAAAAATGTAGGGTGGTGGCAGATGATCTTAAATGAATTTGGGATGGAACCTGAACCGCCAATAAAATTTCCTGAGTTGAGTAAGGGTTTTCTTGCTGATTGTTTTACAAAATCATCATTGCTGTTAAAGAAATAAGTTTGTGGTTTGCTTGGGTATAAAATAAATTTTTATGAAAAAATATATTTTCATTTTTCTTCTCCTACAAAATATTTCTTCAATCGTATTTTCTCAAAAAAAGATTATAGTTTTTCAAACGGATTTTGGTTTGAAAGATGGTGCTGTATCTGCAATGAAAGGGGTTGCAATGAGTGTATCATCCGATATAAAAATATTTGATCTGACGCATGAAATACCTGCATACAATATTTGGGAGGCTGCCTACAGGCTTGAACAAACTGCACAATACTGGCCGCCAGGTACTGTTTTTGTTTCTGTTGTGGATCCGGGTGTAGGATCAGAAAGAAAATCGATTGTTTTAAAAACGAAAAGCGGTCATTATTTTGTTGGTCCCGATAATGGACAGTTTACACTCATAGCACAGAGTCTTGACATTGCTGAAATTCATGAAATAGATGAAACAGTGAACCGGAGAAAAAACTCAAACGCATCTTATACTTTTCATGGGAGGGATGTTTATGCATATACAGGTGCAAGACTGGCTGCGGGAATTATTAATTTGGAAAAAGTGGGTAAACGCTTACCCAATTCAATTGTTGCAATTGACTTTCAAAAGCCGGTGTATGAAAATGGAACAGTAAAAGGTAATATTCCAATCCTTGATATACAATACGGAAATGTTTGGACGAATATTGATGATAACACTTTTAAAAAATTGAGTTTGCAATATGGCGATACGGTACAGATTGAAATTTTTCATGAACATGAAATAAAATATACAGGCAATATGCCTTTTGTAAAAACTTTCTCAGAAGTCGGAGAGGGAAAACCGCTTTGTTATCTCAACAGTTTGCTCAATGTTTCTTTTGCCATGAATATGGAAAATTTTTCAGAAAAGAATAAAGTGTTTAGTGGTGCGGATTGGAATGTGGTGATAAAGAAACTGATTAAATAGAAACGGCAGCTACCACTTTTTCAATCACTGTTTTTCCGGGATATACTTCCAATGCTTTTTCAAGACAATCCATGGCAGAATTTAACGCTTCTTTATTTAGTACATAGGCAAGCCTCACCTCATTTTTTCCCAATCCGGGTGTGCTATAAAAACCGGTAGCAGGTGCAAGCATCACGGTTTGTTTATTAATTGAAAAATCTTCTAACAGCCATTGACAGAATTTATCAGCATCATCAATAGGCAATCTTGCAATGGCATAAAATGCTCCACCGGGGTTAGGGCAAAAAACGCCTGGCATATTATTCAATCGCTTCACCATTAAATTTCTTCTTGATAAATATTCTGCTTTCGGCTTGTCAAAATAGGAATCGGGTAAATCAACAGCTGCTTCTCCCATTATTTGTGCAAGACCGGGAGGGCTTAATCTTGCCTGCGCAAATTTCATTGCTGCATCATAAATCTTTTTATTTTTTGTTACGAATGCACCAAGCCTTGCGCCACATGCACTATATCGTTTAGAAATAGTGTCCATTAATATTACATGTTCATCCATCCCGGTTAAATGCATAGCACTTACATATTCTCCGGCACCGTGTCCGCCTTCCAAAGGACCGTGTCCGCCTTCCGGCGGATAGCAAAATTCACGATAAGCTTCATCGCTTAAAAAATATAAATTATGTTTCAAACAGATTTCTTTCAGTGCTTCCATTTCACTGCGACTGTATAAATAACCCGTTGGGTTGTTGGGGCTGCAAATAATAATTGCTTTTGTTTTTGAAGTAATTCGTTTTGCAAAATCTTCTATTGGGGGTAAGGCAAAACTGTTTTCAATATGTGAAGTGACGGGCACTACATTGACTCCTGCAGCACAAGCAAAGCCATTATAGTTTGCATAATACGGTTCTGGAATAATCACTTCATCGCCAACATTCAAACAGCAGAAAAATGCAAACATAATTGCTTCGCTGCCACCCGTTGTAATAAGAATTTGTTCATGCGTTACATCAATGCCCACTTTTTTATAATACTGTACCAGTTTACGGCGGTAGCTTTCATTTCCAGCACTATGGCTATACTCCAACACTTTTATATCAGCATTACGTACAGCATCTAAAATAGCAGGCGGTGTTTCTATATCCGGTTGCCCGATATTTAAATGAAAAACCTTTATCCCTTTCTTCTTAGCTGCTTCTGCATAAGGAACTAATTTTCGAATTGGCGAAGGTGGCATTTGAGTGCCACGGGTTGAGATTGTAAGCATAGGGTCAAAGTTAGGGAGATGCCCCGAGCTAGGAGAAAAGGAGTTGGAGAATTTTAAGTCAAACTGAATTGCGAAAATCGTAGCATTTTTCTTACTATTCCTGCATGTTCGTATTTAAGAAAAAAATGTATCACTTTATTATTTCCCAGCCAATAGGTTTAAAAGAATTATTATTTGACATTTCTGCGGAGCAGGCTGTAAGCCCAACAATCAAATCTATTTTTGCTTCTATAATAATATAATCGCCAGCTTTACTTTTTGGAGGCAGTACTGCAATTTTGCCAAATTCTCCATCAACTGTTACATGCATAAATACATTGAACGTGGTTGGAATTTGATCTGGTTTTATACCGTATTGTTCTAATGCTTTACTGAGATTGCCAAAGCAACCCTGGTGCGGATGAGTGTGGCCATATATAATCCGGAAGGTGTCAGCACTGCATGGAGTAAGTAAAAAATCATGCCGGCCAACAGTATCTTCTGTTATTTCAAAAAGTATATTACTTCTGTTGCTATAAAAAGGATGGCCTTTGGTAAGGAAAATTGTTTCTGCATAATCCATTGTCCGGCCCGATGAAAGATATTCTGCAGTGTCATGCTGGTTATAACAAACCAGATCGGCTACCTGTTCTCCCTGTATATCGGTTATTTTTAACCGTTGCCCTGTTTTTAATATAAAAGCGGTGCCGCTTCTTGGTGAAATAATATTAGCTGGTTGCATGATTTATTTTTAATGGGCATTGCAATGGACTTGTATAATTTTTTCCGCTGTATTGCAATGTCTCCGTTTTTTTTCCATGATCGTTCAGCATTGGATTTACTGAGCCTGAAAAGGCAATGTCACGTTTGCGGACAGACTTTTTCATCCTTTCATATCTATTCGTTTCTTTCATTATTTCAAATTGCTCATGCGGATTAAAAACAAGGGTCGGATATTTAAAACGCCTGGCTGCCCTGCTGTTTCCTGGGTGCAGACCGATAATAAAAAATGCTTCTTCCTTTAAACTAAAACTAAAATCAGGCGAATTAATATCAGAAGAAACTCGTTTATCATAACGGTAATTTAGACTGTCTAAATTTGAAATGGCCTGCAGGCGTTGCCATAGCATTTTTTCAAATATTGCTTCGCTGATATTTTCCGGTCCTGTAAAAATAATTGCTGCACTATGAAAAATGCCGCCTGCTGCCCGATAGCTGTCAATATAATTATATAAGAAGGTAAGAATTTTATTATCATCCGCTGGGCATGCCATATTACCGACTACTAAACATTGCACGGGGTTCTGTGCCATTGCAGCTTTAGCACCAATACAAGGGAATTTTTTGTTGTTTATAAATTCAACATATTCAGTTACTGCAAAATGATTATCATCAATTTTCATTTGTTATTTTTTTAACTGGTACAGATTCTGTAAAATCAAACCGCACTTGCCGTGTCTAAGGCTTTTAATATTTTGAAATGTTTTTTAGCATTTTTTAAAAATTCCCTGCCCCGGCTATAGCTCCAGTAAGGAACACCGTTTCGGTGATTAAATACAGAAATTTTGTAGAGCACTTTCCAGTGTTTCAATACAATGCTGTATGCCTGTAATAATGTATAGCCATTTCCATAAATATGATGTGGTTCCGCACCACAACCATTATATTCCAAAATGGAAAAATCTTTTCCTGCTTTCAATGATTCAAGCGATGAGCATTTTACATCATACCTGCCGTAATAAAATTGTTTTGAGTAAAGACTGATTTCATCAAATACTTTTAGCAGTGCTTTGTCTTTCTCATTTTCCAGGCTTACCAGTTTGCCGCCCCGGCTAAGATTTAATGCATAGGATAAAATATACGGTTGCCCTTCGGGAATAATATCATTCAGTTTATCTGCATGTTTGGATCTTACTTCATCCAACCGGAAAGTAGCACGGCTATAATTCGCTATCAAATTATCCAATGTATTTACGCCATCACCTGTTACCTGTAAAAATTCTTTTTTTATAAACCCGGTAATAGTACCTGATGACTGATTAGGATAACGGTAATAAAAAACGCTTACTTCCAGCGGATAATCCACCAACTGCTGTATTATATAATCAGCAGGCATTTTTTCATGATAATCCCTAAGTTCATTCCTGTTACGGATTTTTCGAAACATAAACCCCATCATGCCTGCATCGGGTTTTACTGCAAAAGGATATTCAAGGATACTTTCTTTTAGTTGAACTTCTACCTGATCAAATGATGCCAGATGAGAAATGTAAATGCTGAATGGATAGGAACCCGGTGGTAACTGCGTATACATTTCTCTTTTTGTTTCCCCTTCAAAACCGCCAAATGTTAATGTAGGATTTGATGGTGTAAAAAACCAAACGGATCCTGCACGTAAACAATACCAGCCCCACACCGGGGCAATCGGGATATATTTAGCCAGGTAGTGCCAGGTTTCCCAATGGGTTATTTTAAAAAATACTTTTTTTAAAATCATAGTATATGAAAAAACAGAGCCGGACTTTGTTACTTTTTTAGAAAGTATAATTTTTATTAAGTCTTAGACCCCAGTAGCAAATTTATCAGGATAAAGATCAGCGTATCTCAAAAGATAACTGTTATATTATTTTTGGAAGTAGTTATAATATTCATATTTATTTTCGCGGCTTCATGTTTTAAGGATTACTGCAACCTTTTGCTCTTATGCATAAAAAAAATCCCCGCTATTGTAAAGCAGGGATTTGTAAAAATATTATTAATAATTAATTTCCGGGTTTAGGAACTACACTTACTTTTTCTTTTGTTTTTAAATAAGCTGCATAATCAGCTTCATTTAATACTTCGCCTTTTATAGTTATAACTTTTACTTCATCTACACCAGCAAGTTTTACTGTAATTGTTTTTGTAAATGGACCAGGGGCAGCTGCATTAAATCCTGCTGTAAGTTTATTTGCATCACCAGGCAATATAGGTTGCTCGGGTTTTATTGGAGTTGTACATCCACAACTTGCAGTTGCACTTTCTACCACTACTGGCGTTTTGCCAACATTACTGATTGCAAAATCGTATGTAACTGGAGTGCCAGCTTTTATTTTACCAAAATCATGTTCTGCGGTCTTAAATTTAAGATGGTCTTCAAATTTTTCTTGTTGTGCAAAAAGAGCAGAACTAAAAATTAATGCTGTTGCTGCAATTAATAATTTTTTCATAACGGTGTTTTATTTTTTTTATTTATAAAGTTTGTTTTTTTAAAAATTGAACAGACGTGTTTGCAGGTGCTGCTCCCTCAGGTGCTTTCCATACCTGTCCTAATATTTTTATTTGTTTGGTAAATGTTCCGTCGTAATTAATGGTGATGTATTTTTCAAAAGGACCTTCTGCTGCTGCATTGTATCCTACTTTAATAATTGAAGTTGCACCGGCTGCTATTTCATCACGACTCCATTCAGGTGTTGTACATCCGCAACTTGCTGTTACATTGTCAAGTTTCAGCGGTGTTAGTCCTGTATTTACAACTTCAAAATTGTAGTAAACAGGTTTGCCTTGTGGTATTTTACCAAAATTATGTTCCATCTGTGCAATCTTTAAACCATCTTCTTTTTTTGCAACGGGTGGCGCAACTAATGCGGGTACCGCAACTTTTGCATCATGATTATGACCGTCATTTGGATTTTGGGCACTTGCAAATAAACAGATGAATGAAATTGGGATTAAGGCCAATATTTGTTTCATAATGGGATTTTTGAATGTCAAATTTACGGTAAAGATGTTTATTGTGCAACAGAGGTTGCAAAATAATATGGGGAAATTATCGGGTTAATTGTGAAATTGATTCCATTATATTTGCCCATGCCTGAAACCGTAATTGCTAATATGTCTACGGCGGAACAACTCTCGTTCGATATTTTCCGAATGCAAGTATTACATGATTATAAGATGGCATGCATAAGCCGGGAAACCAGTTTATTGGGTCGAAAAGAAGTCTTAACGGGTAAAGCAAAATTTGGAATTTTTGGGGATGGTAAAGAAGTGGCTCAGGTAGCTATGGCTCGTTTTTTTAAACCCGGAGATTTTCGTAGTGGTTATTACCGCGATCAAACTTTTGCATTTGCCACCGGGCTTACTAATGTTGAACAGTATTTTGCACAGCTTTATTCAGATCCCGATATTAATAACGATCCTTTTAGTGCGGGCAGACAAATGAATGCACATTTTGCAACACCCAATACAATTTCTACAGGAGAATGGGCTGACTTGGTAAATATTAAAAACAATATTGCCGATATGGCTCCCACTGCGGCACAAATGCCGAGATCAATAGGATTAGCTCTTGCTTCAAAAACATTTCGGTCGGTATCTGCTTTAAAAAAATTTTCAAACCTTTCTGATAATGGAAATGAAGTTTGTTTTACAACGATTGGCGATGCATCCACAAGCGAAGGACATTTTTGGGAAACAATAAATGCAGCAGGTGTCTTACAAATTCCGCTATGTGTATTTGTTTGGGATGATGGCTTTGGAATTTCTGTTCCTAAAAAATATCAAACAACAAAATCATCAATTTCCGAAATATTGCAGGGTTTTCAAAAAACAGATGACAGTAACGGGTTAAATATTTATAAAGTAAAAGGATGGGATTATGCCGGTATGTGTGAAGTATTTGAAGAAGGCGTACGAATAGCACGGGAAAAACATATACCCTGTCTATTTCATGTTGAAGAAATTACACAACCACAAGGACACTCCACTTCAGGTAGTCATGAAAGATATAAAACACCTGAGCGGCTGGAATGGGAACGGGAATTTGATGGTAACAAAAAAATGCGTGAATGGATTATTTCAAACGATCTTGGCTCCGATGATGAGCTGAGTCAATTAGAAGTAGAAGCAAAGAAAGAAGTAAGAGAAGGAAAAAATAATGCCTGGGAAAAATATTTAGCACCTATAAGAACTCAGGTTATAAGAACGGTCGAATTAATTCAAACCCTGATTAGTTCTTTACCGGCAAATGCTGCAACACTTCAAAAAATTTCAAAAGAACTTTCTTCTAACCGTGAACCCATGCGGCGGGAAGTGATGAAGGCATTGAAAGATGTTATTGATATTGCCGGTGATAATGATGCAGCATTTTGGACAAAAGATTATTACAATGATTTATTGAAAGAAAGCAAATCATTGTACAGCTCTCATTTATATAATGAAGGCGAAAAATCTTCAATGAATACCGAAGAGATAAAAGCAATATATGATGAAAAGTCACCAATCATAAATGGATATGAGATTTTAAATAAATATTTTGATCAACTGTTTGACAGCAATCCTAAAGTAGTTGCCTTTGGTGAAGATGTGGGATTTATTGGCGATGTAAATCAAGGTTTCAGCGGATTACAGGCAAAGCATGGTAAGGATCGGATTTTTGATTGCGGTATTCGTGAACTTACAATAATGGGTCAGGGTATTGGTATGGCCTTCCGGGGCTTGAGACCTATTGCAGAAATCCAGTACGTAGATTATTTATTATACGGATTACAGCCATTGAGTGATGATGCCGCAACACTTCATTACAGGACAAAAGGAAAACAAAGTTGCCCGATCATTGTAAGAACAAGAGGTCATCGTTTGGAAGGGATTTGGCATAGCGGATCTCCAATGGGTATGATTATTAATTCACTTCGAGGTATGATCGTTTGTGTACCGAGAAATATGGTACAGGCAGCAGGCATGTATAATACCTTATTAAAAGGAAATGATCCGGCCCTGATGATTGAATGTTTGAATGGATACAGGCTGAAAGAAAAATTACCATCCAATCTTTCCACTTTTACTCTTCCGTTGGGTGTGCCAGAAATTGTAAAAGAAGGAAATGATATTACAATTGTTACCTATGGCTCTACATTGCGTGTTGTACTGGATGCTGCAGACACGCTGGATAAACAAGGTATCAGTTGTGAAGTAGTGGATGTACAAACATTATTGCCATTTGATATTCATTATAAAATTTTGGAGTCGCTGAAAAAAACAAACCGGATTGTTTTTATAGATGAGGATGTGCCGGGTGGTGCCGCCGCATACCTGTTTAATAAAGTGATGGAGGAACAGGGCGGGTACAAATTTCTGGATGTATCGCCAAGAACGATAACGGCTAAAGCTCACCGTCCGTCTTATGGAAGTGATGGTGATTATTTCAGCAAA
>JANLSA010000457.1:0-12974 GCA_031362085.1 Bacteroidota bacterium
AAATCTTTGGTAGAAGAATAAATAAATTTTACACCAGGTGTTCTTTCCATCCAGGTATCAAAGAAGTTTATGAAACCACCCATAAGGAAATGCGAACTGACCCACCCAACAAGAACAACAAATACAATAATAATAACAAAGCCAACTCCCGGTATGTGGATATATGGCTCCAGAATTCCATCTATTTTATTAAACAGCCAGAACAAAACATAAGCGGTTATACCAATGGGTGCCAATATGATTATGCCTTGTATAAAATACCGGAATAATTTTTTAGCAGTAATTCTTTTTTGTAAAGGTTCTTTTTCGGCCATAGTTGATTTATACTTTTTCTCCAAAGGAGTTGAAGAACAAAAATAACTTAAAAACCCGCCTCTAAGGGGGATAAATTTCTGGATAAACGGGAAAATAAATGGATGGAAACTTTGGATTCAAAAAAAGTTTCCATAGTTTTGTCCTCCGAAAAGAGCGAAATGGATATAAAAGAAAGGATACAGCAAAAAGCACATGATATGGTGATGCAATATGGCATACGTAGTGTGAGTATGGATGATATTGCCAATGCACTCGGCATGAGCAAAAAAACCATTTATCAGTATTATACGGATAAGGATGAATTGATAGATGCTGTTGTGGAAGATGAGTTAAGGAAGACAGAAAATGATTGCGATGCCTGCCGTATTAATGCGAAAGATGCTGTGGAAGAAGTGGTACTAACCATGAATCAGATTCATGATCAGTTTCAAAACATGAACCCGGTGATATTATATGATATGGAAAAATTTCACCCGAATGCGTTTCAAAAATTTCTAAAACACAAGAATGAATTTCTTTTTCGGGTTATCAAACAAAATATTGAACGGGGTGTTATTGAAGAACTCTATCGTCCGGAATTGAATGTGGATGTTTTGAGTAAATACCGGTTGGAAAGTATGTTGCTTGCATTTAATATCTATGTTTTTCCACCGGGAAAATATAAACTGGTAGATGTAACCGAAATAATTATGGAAAATTTTATTTATGGCCTTGCCACCATTAAAGGATATAAACTGATTGTAAAATACAGAAACGAACTAACAAAAAAATTATCTGCAAATGAAAAGGTGTTATAAAATCGGGTTCATCCTGTTTTTCTTTTTTAGTAAAAATATAACTGCTCAGCAAGTCTATCAGCTATCGGTTAAAGAAGCTGTGGATATTGCTTTCAAAAATGTAGCAGATATAAAAAATGCGAAATTGGATTATAAAATTTCCGCTGCCCGTAATAAAGAAATTACGGGGATGGCTTTGCCACAGATTAGTGGTTCTATTCAGGGGAATCATTACTTGACTGTACCGTTAATTCAATTCCCTGATGGTAGCGAATTGTCAATTTATGATGTGTTGAAAAAAGAAGGTGTAAAAGATGGTTCGGGGAATCCGATTACAAACAGCGGTGAATTTTCGGTAAGAAATTTTTCCTTCATTCAACCCTGGAATGTAAACTTCGGCGCAACGGTTCAACAACTTTTATTTGAGCCACAGGTATTTGTTGGTTTGCTTGCACGTCGTGCATTGCTTGAAAGCAGCGATATACAAATAAAGGTAGCAGAGGATAAAGTACGAGAAGCCGTGCATAAAAGTTATTATGCTGTACTCATTGGAGAAAAACAATTGCTTTATGTAAATGAAAGTATTAAGCGGTTAGAAAAATTGGCATATGATATGAATGTGATGTTTAAAAATGGATTTGCCGAAAGATTGGATATAGACAAAACAACGGTTTCATTAAATAATATAAAGTCATCAGAAAATCAATTAAAAAATGGGATACTGTTGGGCTATGCTGCATTGAAAATGACATTGGGGTTAAATCAATCCGATAGTCTTGTGTTAAAAGATAGTTTATCAACTCAAATTATAAAAGATGGATTGCTGGATGAAAGTTTTATTTATGAAAACAGAAATGAAATAAAGCTTTTGAACAAAACAAATGAGTTACAGGGTTATGATGTAAGAAGATGGAAACTTGCATACTTTCCAACTATTGCAGCATTTTATGGTTATCAGCGCAGCGGACAACGGAGTGCAAGTTCCCCACAAGGAGGTAAACCCTGGTTTTGGTACAGTGCAAATCAGGTTGGCGTAAATGTGAACATTCCGATTTTTGATGGTAATACAAAGAAGTATAAAATTCAACAAGCGCAGTTGAATCAACAGAAAATAATCAATACAATTGACCAGGCGAAAAAGGGAATTGATTTAGAAAGAACAGCTGCTAAAAGCACACTGAATTCAGCTGTATTTACTTTGGATGTGCAGGAAAAAAATATGCAGCTTGCTGAAAAAGTGTACAACTCAGTAAAAAAGAAATATGAGCAAGGATTAGGTTCGAGTTTTGAAGTGCTGCAATCCGATACAGAAATGCAAATGGCACAATCCAATTATTTCAGGGCATTGTATGATGCAGTAGTTGCTAAAGTGAGTTATTTAAAAGCCCAGGGAAAATTATAAACGCAAGCAAATTTTATTTAAGAAGGAATTAATTGATTGGAAAAGCCACTTTATATTTTGAAAACATAAAAATAAAAATAGAAATAGCAATGAATAAATTAATAATGATCGCAATGCTTGCAGCTATAACTGTAATTGTATCATGCGGAGACAGTAAAAAAGAAGCGGCCGGAAAACTGACTGACCTGAAAGTAAAATTAGAGCAGCTGAAAAAAGACAAAACAAAACTGGATGCAGACATCCGTAAGCTGGAAGATGAAATTGTAAAAGCGGATCCCAATGCAGATAAAAATAAAGCATTGCTTGTAAGTGTAACATCAGTAACACAAAATGATTTTGTTCATTTTATAGAACTACAGGGAAGAGTAGATGCTGATAATTCTGTTGTGGTAACACCAAGGGGGATGCCGGCCCAGGTAAAGCAGGTATATGTAAAAAGAGGAGATAATATAAAGAAGGGACAGCTACTTTTAAAATTGGATGATGCAATTATACTTGAACAATTATCCGGGTTAAAAACTCAATTAGCTTTTGCAGAAAATATTTATAATCGACAGAAAAATTTATGGGATCAGGGAATTGGAACGGAAGTACAATTAATCTCTGCAAAAAACAATGTGGATGCTTTGAATAAACAAATAAGCATTTTGAATGAATCCAGGTCAACCTCATTTGTGTATGCTCCGCAAAGCGGATTGGCAGATGAAGTGAATATAAAGGAAGGTGAAGTGTTCAATGGATATATGGGACAAATGCCGCAGATCAGAATAATAAATGGTGGCAGCATGAAAGTAATAACCGAAGTGCCGGAAAATTATGTAAGTAAAGTAAAAAAAGGGACAGCTGTTGAAATTGTGGTTCCGGATTTAAACAATACCACTATAAAATCCTCAATAATCTTTATTGGAGCTTCAATCAATCCCGGTTCAAGAGGGTTTATAACTGAATCAAGAGTTCCATCAGCATCCGGATTAAAAATTAATCAAATTGCTTTGGTTCGTATCCGGGATTATTCATCACCCAATGCATTAAGTGTTCCTGTAAATGTGGTACAGACGGATGAAAAAGGAAAATATGTTTATGTGTCAGTGAAAGAAGGTGATGTACTCAAAGCGAGAAAAAAATTGGTAAACGTAGGTGAGGTGTATAATGGAATGGTAGAAGTAAAAATGGGACTTACTGCTACTGATCAGATAATAACGGAAGGTTACCAAAACGTATATGACGGACAGAAAATAACCACTAATTAAGAAAGTTTAATAGAGTTGTTGTTGCAAAAGAGTGCGACGCAAGGGACGATGAATAGAATTACTGCAGCCGACTACAAAAAAATTATTGTATGAAAGTTTTAGAAGGAATAACACAAAAGTTCAAGGAATTTAAACCAACAAGCTGGGCAGTTGATAACCGCACTGCAGTTTATATAATTGCGATTTTGATAACACTATACGGAGTTATAAAATTCAATACGATGCCGAAAGAGCAGTTTCCGGACATTGTTGTTCCTACTATTTCTATTGCTACCCTGTATGTAGGTAATTCGCCAAAAGATATTGAGAATCTTGTTACCCGGCCAATTGAGAAACAATTAAAAGGAATCAGCGGTGCAAAAGTTATAAAAATTCAAAGTACATCGCAAACAGATTATAGCCTGATTGTAATCGAATTTGATACTGATGTAAAAACAGAAATAGCAAAACAAAAAGTAAAGGATGCTATCGATAAAGCAAAAACAGAATTACCTAACGATCTAACATCGCAACCCGATGTGCAGGAATTTGCTTTTAGTGAAATGCCTATCATGTTTGTAAATGTAAGTGGTGATTATGATGGAATAAAACTGAAACAGTATGCAGATAAAATGCAGGACCGGTTTGAAGAACTCAGTGAAATAACTAGAGCCGAAATTGTTGGGGCCCCGGAAAGGGAGATTCAGATAAATGTGGATCCGTATAAAATGGCTGCTGCACGAATAAGTTTTTTGGATATAGAAAATGCAGTAAGCCGTGAGAATAAAGATATAACCGGAGGGTTGATAGAAACTGGAACCATGAAAAGAACGTTGCGGGTAAAAGGACAATTTACCAGTGCAATGAATTTGGAAAACATTGTTGTACGAAGCGGTGCACAAGGTGCAGCTGTTTACCTGAAGGACATTGCTGAGTTAAAGGACACGATAAAGGAAAAAGAAAGCTTTGCCAGATTGGATGGAAAAAATGTTGTTACACTTAACATTGTAAAACGTGCAGGAGAAAATCTTATTAATTGTGCAGATAAAGTAAAAGCGGCTGTAGCCGATATGCAGGAAAATGAATTGCTGCCAAAGGATTTGAATGTAGTTATTACCGGTGATCAGAGCAAGCTTACAAAAACATCTTTTAATGAGCTGGTAAATACGATCATCATTGGTTTTATTTTAGTACTAATCATCCTTATGTTTTTCATGGGTGTTACCAATGCCTTCTTTGTAGCACTCAGCGTACCGCTCAGTGTGTTTGTTGCATTTTTATTTTTACCATTAGCCGATAGTCTTATTGGGACAACGGTTACATTAAACTTTATTGTACTGTTTGCATTATTATTTGGATTGGGAATCATTGTGGATGATGCAATTGTCGTAATTGAAAACACACATCGGATTTATAATAATGGAAAAATACCAATTATACGAAGTGCAAAAGAAGCAGCAGGCGAAGTTTTTATTCCGGTGCTTGCCGGTACGGCTACTACATTGGCTCCATTTTTCCCTTTACTTTTCTGGAAAGGATTGATTGGTAAGTTTATGATTTATCTGCCGGCAATTTTAATTCTGACGTTGGCAGCGTCATTAATTGTTGCATTTATTTTTAATCCGGTGTTTGCGGTAAGTTTTATGAAAAAAGAAGGGAAAGAATTTGAGAAACCCAAAAATAAAATTTTTACCAACAAATGGTTTATTGTTTTCATGGTTGCAGGTTTGTTGTTACATGTAACCGGAAATACAGGCCTTGCAAATTTTTCTTTGTTGATGGGAGTGTTGATGGTATTTAATACATATGTATTAAACGGGCTGATTCATTATTTCCAAAAAAGAGCATTGCCCAAATTAATGAGCAGTTATGAAAAATTATTACGGTGGGTATTAAAAGGGTGGAGACCTGTTAAAATATTTGCTTCATTATTTTTATTATTTGCTATAGCACTCGGTGCGTTAATGTTTAGTTTTAGTACAGGCAGAACTAAACAAACATTCTTCCCTTCCGGTGATCCCAATTTTATTTATGTGTATTTAAAAATGCCGGTAGGTACCGATGTAAAATTTACCGATAGCATTACTCATATATTAGAAAGAAGAGTGCAAAAAGTTTTGGAAAATGAAATGCCGGATAAAAAGGGTGGAATTGTAGAAAGTATCATCACTAACATTGCAGTAAGTGCAAATAATCCGAGAGATAATAATCGAAGTGTGCAATCAAATCTGGGACGTATTCAGGTTTCATTTCTACAATATGAACAAAGACATGGCAAAAAGACAAGACCCTTTATGGATTCAATAAGGGTAAAGGTGCAAGGCATACCGGGTACAAGTGTGGAAGTGGCTCAGGAAGATGGTGGTCCGCCAACTGACCCTCCTGTAAATGTGGAAGTAACCGGAGATAATTTTGAAAGCATTTCAAAAGTGGCCACACAATTATTAAATTTTCTTGATACAAATCGCATTACAGGGATTGAAAATCTTCAACCGAATGTGGATTTAAATAATCCTGAGATTACGATAAATGTGGATAGAGAAAGGGCAATGCTGGAAGGATTAAGTACAGGGCAAATTGGAATGGAAATACGAACTGCTGTTTTTGGAAAAGAAATAAGTAAGTTGAAAGATGGTGAAGATGAGTATAAAATTCAACTGCGGTATTCCGATTTGAAACGTAATAATATTGTTGACCTGATGAATATGCGTATCACATTTATGGATATGAATACGATGCGGGTAAAATCTGTTCCGGTAAGCGCAGTAGCAAATGTAGATTATACAAATACTACCGGGGGTATAAAACGTAAAAATGTAAAACGAACCATTCAATTACAAAGTAATGTGCTTGATCCAACGATGGTGCCAATCGTAAATGCAGCTTTGCAAATAAAAATTGATGATTTTAAAGAGAAGGCAACTATACCGGCAGATATTACGTTAAAATTATCCGGACAGAGTGAACAGGAATTGGAGACACAAAAATTTTTGGGAACAGCATTATTGATTTCATTAGGAATAATTTTTTTGATCCTGGTATTGCAGTTCAATAGCATGAGTAAGCCCTTTATTGTAATTACAGAAATATTCTTTTCTGTTATCGGTGTGTTACTCGGTTATGCTATTACCGGAATGACGGTTGCCACAATTATGTTAGGTGTGGGAGTAGTTGGTTTGGCTGGAATTGTAATTAAGAATGGAATATTGCTCATTGAATTTACGGATGAATTGCGTGGTAGAGGAATGCGAACCAGAGAAGCTGCAGTGCAGGCAGGAAAAATAAGAATCATTCCGGTTTTACTTACTGCTGTTGCAACAATTTTAGGATTGCTGCCGCTTGCGGTTGGTTTTAATATCGATTTCGTTTCCTTGTTTACACATTTACAGCCTAACATATTTTTTGGTGGTGATAGTGTAGTTTTCTGGGGACCACTTTCCTGGACAATAATATTCGGTCTCATCTTCGCATTTTTCCTTACGTTGATGATGGTACCTAGTATGTATTTAATTGCAGAAAGATTACGCAGACCCATGAGCCGTTTTTATGGCACGAAATTTATTGCTATTCTCGGTTTTCTGGGACCCTTCTTTTTCATATTTGCGGCATTTATGTATTTAGCCCGTCGCATAATGGGTAAGCCTGTATGGATGGGAAAAATGAAAGAGCTAAAGAAAAATTAATATTGGATGAAGCAGCGAATGAGAATCAAACGCTGTCATTATAAAGTAGTGGATGGGGAGCAAAGTGTGAAATGTTATTTCCGACCCTTCTTTATATCCCTGTTACACTAAAGTTGGTTTTGGTGAATGAAAAAACCGCCCCGATTCTTCGGGGCGGTTTTCATTTTTTAGCAACAATAATAAATAAAGATGTAATAACATTTTACTTAATAGAGTGCATATTTGCAATAAAGAATCAAATGAAACAATTATTCGTTTTACTGTGTTTTCCTGTTATTCTATTTTCATGTGGTAATAATGAAGAAAAAACTGAAAAACTTTCTTTGCCGCCAAAACCTGGAATGGTAAACGAAGTATTGAATATCATAAAGGGAAAAAATTATTCCGCTGACAAAATTGCCACCCTTTCACCATTTGAAATGGATGCAGCAAATCCGTATACCTGGTTTGATGAGCTGAAAGACACAGCATCTTTTACAAAGAATTTTTTAAAAGAAAACCTTGCTATGAAACTGCAGTTTAGAAATGACACAGCTGTTACACTCATTGATGATAACAAAAAAACAGAAGCCATCTATAAACTTGATACAGCCGTTAAAGATGAAGAAAAGCCTGGTATAAAACTCCGTATCAGTTATCCCGATTTTTCCCTGAATTTTTTTGGCGTGACAAAACCAATGATCATGACGTATACTTTTTATGTACTGGGTATTAATGAAAAAAAATTGGTGTTGGAAACGCCACGCAGTTATAATAACCGCAAAGTGATAATACTTTTAAGCAGCAAATAAAAAATAGAATTTGCAATACTTGTTACAATTTATTTAAGTAATTATTGAAAACAGGATTCTTAACTTTGAACAAAATATTTTAAAATGAATATACAAACAAGAACCAATCACGAGATTGATTATAAAATATATGGTGAAGAAATGCAGTATGTGGAAATAGAATTGGATCCACAGGAAACGGCTGTTGCCGAATCCGGAGCATTTATGATGATGGATGATGGAGTGCAAATGGAAACTATTTTCGGAGATGGAAGAGGTCAGGAAAAAGGATTTTTTGGAAAACTGATGAGTGCCGGTAAAAGAGTACTGACCGGCGAAAGTTTATTTATGACTGCATTTACGAATGGGGGTCAGGGAAAAAAGAAAGTATCCTTTGCATCTCCGTATCCGGGAAAAATTATTCCACTTGATCTTTTAGAAATGGGAGGCAAAATGATTTGTCAGAAAGATGCATTTTTATGTGCAGCAAAAGGTGTGGCAATTGGAATTGAATTTCAACGTAAATTAGGAACCGGATTATTTGGTGGCGAAGGATTTATTATGCAAAAACTGGAAGGGGATGGAATGGCATTTGTGCATGCAGGCGGTCATGTGCTTTCAAGAGAAATATTGCCCGGCGAATTATTAAAAATAGATACCGGTTGTATTGTTGCATTTACACCATCAGTTGATTATGATATTCAGTTTGTAGGCGGGATAAAAAATACATTGTTTGGTGGCGAAGGATTATTTTTTGCAACACTGCGTGGCCCTGGAAAAGTTTGGATACAAACATTGCCCGTAAGCAGACTTGCCAGCCGCATACTTGCTTATGGTACCTACAAGCGAAAAGATGAAGGAAGTATATTGGGTGGGTTGGGGAATTTATTGGACGGGGATGGGAGGTAGCCAATGTAGATTTTGAGTAAAATATTTATAGCTTCTTTTCATCATACATTTATGAATTAGAAAAAGATTTACGGTAATGCATAGATTGGCATTTCATCATACGTTCTGCCTCCTAATTCACGTCCGGCTTTCTTCTTATTTGTTCCTCCCCATTGTTTAAAAAAGAAATCAACTCCCTGGTCAGCGCATTGCTGACGGATATCCCACACCCACCATTCTTCCATAAGTCTTGCTTTTCTTCCGCTTTCTCCTCCAACAATTGCCCAATGAATTCCATCAAGATTCAAATTCATGAGTGGACCAATTAATGGTTCGCAGGAAAGAAATTTTGTTTTTGCATTTGTTTGTCTGAGAAAATCAATCCTATCTGTAACTCTTGAATCTTCTACTGATACACCCATCCAGATATTTTGTGTCCAGTTTAAATGCTGGTGTAATTCAAAAAGCCTTTCTGCTCTTTTAGTAAGAACCTGGTAAGTATGCTGTGGAGTGTTGTTCATCACTTCAAAAACTTTCTGAATGAACAATAGCGGAACATCTTTATGAAACAAATCACTCATTGAGTTTACAAAAACAATTTTGGGTTTATTCCATGAGTAGGGAATATGTAATGCGTCTTCATGAATTCTTAATTCAAATCCATCTTTATACTTTTCTATTCCCATTGCATGCAAACGGCGAGACATTACTTCCGCATAACAATACTTACAACCTGCTGAAACTTTATCGCAGCCTGTTGTTGGATTCCAGGTCATTTCCGTCCATTCGATTGAGGATTGTGCCATTATTTAGTTTTATATTCTACTTTTCTTTTGTTTTTGAAAACATTATCATAAGTAATTAATGGGGATAATCCCTCATAATCAGCTTCCTTATTTTTCTTCATTTGCTTTAAACAATCGTAAGCATGTTTACCGATGTGACCTTCATCATGTGTAAATTCTAAGGCATCAAAATTATTTTGTATCTCTTTTGACAAGACTTTAATTTTTAAATTTTCTTTAAACTTTTCAATTTTAGTAAGCCTCTTGCCATTAAACATATCCAATTGATTTTTCTCAGAGTCACTATCTATATCAAAATTTGCATCCCCGTTAATGGGGCTTCTCGCCCAAGCAATATTCAAAAATTTATCGACTGCAAGTGGATGTTTTGCGCCAAATACAATTCCAAAAATATTTGCACCTTTCTTAATAGAGAATGGATATAATTTCAGATTAGAGTTACTAGGAAGCCTTTTCTTTAATTGTTGAATCACATTCCTATGAATAAATTTATATGGATTATTTTTTAATTCATCAATATCCAAATCAACATGCTTTTTAAATTCCTCAGTATTACCTAACCACTTGAAATAAGAAGAGGAAACAAAATAAATAAAATCAGTTCGAGTAGTTTTCTCTAGTTCTAATAAATATTTATCAGATAAAAATTTAATTCCATTTTGATCCAAATATACCAAGGATGGAAATTGCTTAATTTCAGGAACCAATTTTGGAAATAAAATTTCAAAATCTTCATTGTAATATTTCATTTCGACTACATTGTCAACATTTTTGTTCTTTTCAAGATAGTTTAAACATGCATTTTTAAGAAGGTCAAATTTGTTTTGAATTCTTTTATCGGGTTCATACTCATTTACGTAGAACTTGATTCTCACTTTATTTTTATAAATATTTCCTATTTGCTCTCTTATTTTCTCCAAAATTCTTATAGGACTTCCTGCAACTCCGTTTTTGTCATATCCAGTTCCTGCAAAGAGATCAAATATGCATATAGTAGGAATTCCTTGCATTACAAATGTCGGAATCCATGCTTGAGCATAATCTTCAAATATTTCAAGCTTTACAATTGTGCCTTCATCAAAAGGTTCTTCATGTAAGTCTTTATGAGCCATGATAAGGTCTATTTATATAGCTAAGATAATTCAAAACAACCTCCCCTGTCCACCCGGCACTCTAAACTTACTTCTATCCAAACTCCATTCCTCTGCATTCATACCATACAGTTTTCCATATTTTTTATACTGCTGAGCCACCATTTGTGCTATGTTTCCTTCACCACGCATACGTATATTCCATCGGCTGTCATTTACTTTTCCATCATGGCTTTGTTCTATCAGGTGCCATACCTTGTCTGCCCGATCAGGAAAATTTTTATACAGCCAGTCGTGAAATAAAAATTTGATAGCCCCATTCAATCGTATAAAAGTATAAGCAGTAAAAGTTGCACCGTTATCTCTTGCTGCTTTCATAATGCGCTGCATCTCATGTTCATTCAGTCCCGGTATCATGGGTCCCATCATCACTCCCATTCTTACTCCGGCATTGCTTAATTCGTTTATCACTTTCAGTTTTTGATTGGCGGTTGTTGTTCTTGGTTCCATTACTCTTCTTAAATCTTCGTTGAATGATGTAATAGAAACCATAGCTGATACAATTTTCTTTTTTGCCATTTCCTGCAACACATCTTTGTCTTTCAATATCCATGAATTTTTTGTGAGTATGCCAACTGGTTGGTTAAATTCATTACACACTTCCAATAACCTTCTTGTCAAACGGTAGATTTGTTCCGCTGGTTGATAACAATCTGTATTGCCACTGAGTATGATGGGTGTTGCATCCCATTTTTTTTGCATCAAAAATTTTCGCAACAGTTGTGATGCATTTTTCTTTACAATAATTTTTTGTTCAAAATCCAACCCGGCACTATAACCCCAATACTCATGTACATTTCTTGCATAACAATATATACATCCATGCTCACAACCGGCATAAGGGTTCATACTATAACTCATTCCCACATCCGGACTTTCCACTTTATTTACAATCGTTTTACTTTCCTGTTCTATGTATTGTGTAGGAGTATTGTTTTCTTCCCAGTCATCAATTCCCTCAATATGTTCATGTGTCCGTTCTTCTTTTAAAAACCGGTTCTTTGTATTGAACTGTGCACCTCTTCCTTGTAAATATTGCTGGCTTTCTTCTTTCACTTTAGCAGCTACTTTAAAATGGTCCTGTTGCAATTTCTCTGACATAGAAATAGTTGGGTTTAATTTTTTATCAATAAAAAAGGAGAACAAAGAGTTTTCTCTTCATAATCATTCTTCACATCATCATACTCTTTGTTCTCCTTACTCACATTACCCTTGCCTGTTAACAGGCATTCCACTTTATTGTTTCAGGAAAAGCTTTTACTCAAACAACTCTCCCTGCTTTGTTGTTACCGGCATATTTTGAAATTCAAATTTTTCTACAAGATGATATTTCATCTCTCCTGCTTGCCTTTTTAATAATGTCATTTTATCTGCTATAAATCTTCCGGTAAAATGTTTATGGCTGTAGTCGAGCCACCCTTTTTCATATTGCCAGGGCACTAATTTTCTTGCTATGGTTAAATGGGGCTCCATCATAAAATGGGGTTTATGGTCATTGTTTAGTTTCATCAATCGTTGCCCATCTTTTCTTATTTCTTTTAGTAAGTTCTGAATGGGTAGCTTGCTCGTTACATTAATATATATGGTATGAGTGGGGAAACTACCGAAATCTTTCAACTCCACTTTAAATGGAGGATATCCCATTGCAACCGTTTGTAGCCGGTTAATGATTCTTTCTTCCATCATTGTATAATGCGAAAAACTTAATAATGCCAATTGCGGATTACCCGGTCCGGTATATTCCGTTTTGTATTTTTCTGAAAATTCTTCTTTTACTTTTATAATCTTGTTCCGCAATTCCTCATGCGGACTCAGCACTAATAAATATTCATTTACCCGGTACCCGGGAATTGTATTTGCTATCGTTTTCATATTTCCTCCTTTTGATCAAAAAAATAAATGCCTTAATATTTAGTATAAATATACTAAATAGTTTAGTTGCATTAGTTTTTTT
>JANLSA010000458.1:0-2496 GCA_031362085.1 Bacteroidota bacterium
CAATCTTTGCTTTCTGGATTTCAGGATAAAAACCTGGCTCATGCAAAAAAACATACAACTACAGGTATTGCCACATCAGGCAGCTGATGAAATGCTTCTGAAAACTCTTATTGCAGAAGAGAGTAGTGTTGCAACTGCTGATATTACCGGATTTAATATTGACAAAAAATCGATTGATGCCAGGGGCAAAACGGTAAAAATTAATCTGGCTCTTCAGGCTTTTATAAATGAGCCATTTCAAATCCGGAAAAAAGAAATATTTGATTTTAAAAATGTAAGAAGGTCTAATAAAAGGATACTTATTATTGGTGCAGGCCCTGCAGGGTTATTTGCCGCTTTAAAAATGATTGAGGCAGGGGTAAAGCCAGTTATTATTGAAAGGGGCAAAGATGTAAAAGCAAGGCGGAGGGATTTAGCAGTATTAAATAAAGAAGGAATTTTAAACCCCGAAAGCAATTATTGCTTTGGAGAAGGTGGCGCTGGTACATATAGCGATGGCAAACTTTATACACGTAGCAGCAAACGTGGTGATGTTAGCAGGATATTAAACTTATTTGTGCATTTTGGTGCCAGCGAAAAAATACGATACGAAGCTCATCCGCATATTGGAACAAATAAACTACCTCAGATAATTACAGCTATCCGCGAAAAAATAATAGAAAGTGGCGGGGAAATACATTTTGAGAAAAAAGTTGTGGATTTTGTTTTACAGAAAGAAAAAATTACAGAAGTTATTACTTCCGATGGTGAAAAAATTTCAGGTGATGTTGTAATTCTTGCTACGGGCCATTCAGCAAAAGATATTTTTACGCTTTTGCATTCAAAGCATATTTTAATAGAGTCAAAACCATTTGCTTTGGGAGTACGAGTTGAGCATCCCCAATCTATTATTGACAGTTCACAATATCATTGTACAGTTAGAAACGAATTTCTTCCTCCTGCTTCTTATAGTTTAGTGCATCAGGTTGGTGGTCGGGGTGTCTTTTCTTTTTGCATGTGTCCGGGTGGTATAATTGCACCCGCGGCTACAAACCCGAATGAATTGGTCGTAAACGGATGGAGCCCTTCTAAAAGAAATAATCCCTATGCGAATAGTGGAATTGTAGTACAAGTTGAATTAAAAGATGCAGTTCAATATTTTAAAAAGGAGGATGAACCTCTTTCATCATTAGAAAACGATCCGCTTTTATTAATGAAGTTTCAGGAATCTGTTGAGCGGAAAGCATTTGAAGCCGGAGGAGGAAAATTTGCGGCTCCGGCACAGCGACTAGTTGATTTTACAAACAATAAATTTTCTCAATCCTTACCAGCATGTTCCTATTTGCCTGGATTGAATTCCGTTTCTCTTCAAAACGTTCTCCCATCTTTTATTTCTCAAAGCCTGCAGCAGGCTTTTAAAGAGTTTGACAAAAAGATGCGGGGATATTTTACAAACGAAGCAATTGTAGTAGCTACAGAATCAAGAACATCTTCTCCGGTACGCATTCCCCGCAATGCTGAAACCTTGCAGCATCCACAAATTAAAAATCTTTATCCATGTGCAGAAGGTGCTGGCTATGCCGGCGGAATTGTAAGTGCTGCAATGGACGGTGAAAATTGCGCAGCTATGGCTATGTTAAGCATAAATGTTTACGGAACCTGATTTTTAATTTGTAGTTATGTCTGCTTCTTAATACGTTTTAATCCTTTTAAAAATCATTTCACGAAAAAAAAAGGATGTTAGATACTACTAAACTATTTTTGCACCACAAATTAATATTATGCCAATACTGGAACTGCAAAATCTGAAAAAATATTTCGCCAATCAAAAAGCCGTGGATGATATAAGTGTAACTATTAACAAAGGGGACATTTTTGGCTTGCTGGGTCCGAATGGTGCCGGTAAAACCACACTTATAAGAATGATTACCGGAATTTTTTATCCGGATGAAGGACAAATTATTTTCGATGGCAAAAAATTTGACCCGGTTAATGATGTTATTCATATTGGATATATGCCTGAAGAGAGAGGCTTGTACAAAAAAATGAAAATCGGGGAACAGGCAATGTACCTGGCCCAGCTGAAAGGCATGAAAAAAAATATTGCCTTTGAAAAAATAAAAGAGTGGTTTGTGAAATTTGAAATGGAAAGCTGGTGGAATAAAAAAGTGGAAGATCTATCTAAAGGGATGAGTCAAAAACTTCAGTTTGTTACTACCGTTTTACACGAACCCAAACTGATTATTCTGGATGAACCCTTCAGTGGACTGGATCCCGTAAACAGTAATTTGATTAAGGATGAAATTTATAAATTAGCTCAACGCGGCTCAACTATTATTTTCAGTACACACCGGATGGAACAGGTGGAAGAAATATGCAATCATATTATACTTGTAAACAAAGGAAAGAAAATTCTGGATGGAACGGTTAAACAGGTAAAGCAGGAGTTTAAAGAAAATCTATTCAGCATCGGGCTTGCTCAGAATTTACTGAATATAAATGGTAATGCTCCGTTTG
>JANLSA010000460.1:0-5233 GCA_031362085.1 Bacteroidota bacterium
AAAATCTTTCTCTAAAATCGGAAATTTCCCCCGAGCCTTAGAAATCAATCTCCAAATACTCAAGCTTGTTGAAAGGAAAGATAATGTGAGGAAAATTGCCATTACACTTATGAGTATTGCAAACGTATATGCATACCAGAATGATCACCGTCAGGCACTTGATTATTATTTTAAATCGGATTCTATAATCCAGAAAAATAATATCAACGATTTAAAGTATTATAGTTATGTGAATATTGGCGATGCTTTCGATAGGCTTAATATTCTAGATTCAGCTTTCCTGTTTTACAGTAATTCAAAAAGGGAGGCAGATCTGGCTCAAAACAAAAACCTGATTGGTGCTTCATTGGGAGGGCTTGGAAATATATACCGGAAGCAAGCTAATTTTCAGCTTTCCCTTGACAATTATAAATCTGCAATTGTTTACCTGAAGCAAGAAGAAAATGATGAACTGCTTTGTGAAGTAAATCTGGGGTTGGGAAAGTTGTATAATTTATTCATGAGGACAGATTCTGCAATTTATTATACAAAGAATTCATTTCTTCTGGCTAAAAAAGACGGATTTCTATCTCAGCAATTAGATGCTGCTAAATTTTTCACACAAATCTATAGTGAATCAAAAAATATTGACAGTGCATTTGCCTATATTAATATCGAAAAGTCGTTGAATGATTCAATAAATAGTAAAGATAGAATCAGGCAATCGCAGATTCTATCAAGTAATGAAATTACCCGGCAATTCGAATTAGCGGAAACAAAAATAAAAGAGGAAAAAGAGAGAAGAGACAGGTTGCAATTACTGTTTATTGGAATATTTATTCCCGGATTTTTTATGCTAACTCTTTTTTTAAGCCGGGTAAAATTACATATCCGGGCTATCAAATTACTGGGAATACTTTCTTTGCTTATATTTTTTGAATACCTCACATTACTGTTACATCCTACAGTCGCAAAACTTACTAACCATACTCCTATTTTTGAAATATTTATTTTTGTAGCTATTGCTGCAATATTAATTCCGTTGCACCATCGTGCAGAACAATGGATGATTCATAAATTAATCCATCACCGAAATCCACACCCTGATAAATAAGAAATAAAGATTTTTAAATAAAAAAAACTATCTGAATAAACGGAAATTCCCGAATTCAGATAGCCTGATTAAATAACGAATTTTAAATTAATTCCTCGGAGGATCAACAATTGGTCTTGTGGCAGCCGTATCAATCATAGCATCTCCTTTAGGAGGGTCAACAATTGGTCTTGTGGCTGCTGTATCAACTGTTGTTTTAGCAGGAGCTTCTTTTTTCTCATTATTGCAGCTGATCAGAATAAAAGAAGCAAATAATACTCCGCCAAGAATTGCTTTAAAAGCATTTTTAGGTGATTTTCTTATCATTTGTATTTTGGTTTAGAGTATAATTTTACAACAAGATTTCAGTACTACCAAAAAAAATATAAACTGAACAGATGTAAGTAACTTTTTTCAAAATTTGAACGTAGCTTTAAAATTCTCAACTCACTTATAAACCAACTGTTATGACTTTAAGAGTAATCATTAGTCTTATTATCCTGTTAACTGGTTTATGTAATTTATCAGCGCAATCTTTTACTCATTTTAAATTTAAAGGAGTGGTAGCGAAAGACACAACTACTTATCAATCATTTTTTGTAAAATTCAAAGATGGATCCGGCTTTATGCGGGTTACCTATACAGCTCCGGATACCAAAGAGACAATGATTGTAGAATTAAAAATGCAAGAGCAATATGTGCTGAATGCAGCAGGCATGCCAAATAACAAATTTTTATTTTATAAATCAACCGGCACAGAAATTATTACAGGGAAAACTGATCTGAAATATCAGCCTTGTTTGTTTTGGTATAAAATAAATTCCACTACACTTACACTCGAACCCTGGGCTGTTTCAACCGAAGCGGTAAAAATACTTCCGGCAAAAAATAATTTAGTTGAATCGAAGCTTTTAATAAGTATAGAATTGGAAAAAGACTTTGTAAAGAATTATTTTTTAGAATCGGAAGATTTTTACAAAGCCCTTTTTGATGTAAGAACTAAAAACGTGACTGCTTCCGAAAGAACAGTTAGAATGTATGTAATTTGCGTTGCTAATACAAACGAAAAAATAATCGGTGGCTCTTGTAAAAATGATATGAACAGAGCTCTACTCCTTTTTAATACAATTTCCGAAGTCCTCGGGTTAGATGAGGAACCGATTATCAGAACTATTTCGGGAGATAAATACAGTTTAAAAGCTGTGGAAAATGAAATAAAAAAATTAGACCCCGATCCAAATGATATTGTTATTTTTTATTATTCCGGACATGGCTTTAGAAAAGAGGGGGACAAACGTCCCTATCCTTATATTGACCTGCGATCTAAAACAGATACGATAAGAAAATCGTACCTGGTAAATTCAAAAAACATTGAAGATATTCAAGATGAAATAATAAAAAAAGGTGCAAGATTTAATCTAATCATCAGTGATTGTTGCAATAGCCTGGTTGAAGAAACGAATAAAACCGGCGACCCTATCAGCGAAACAAAAGATGCGGGACTGGATTTTAGTGAGGATAATTGTAAAGCACTTTTCCTGAATCCAACGCCGCAATCAATCCTGATTACCGCAGCTAAAGAAAAACAATTAGCAACCAGCAATAATACTTTTGGTGGATTTTTTTCCTATTTTTTCAAAGCTGCTGTGGAAGATCATTTAAGTCCCTTAAAGAAAAATATAACCTGGCAGCAGATTATAGATCAGGCAAGTGCAAAGACCACCGAAAAAGCACAACGTACATATTGTTCCAAACCTTATATCAGAAAAAATATCTGTAACCAGGAACCGGTTGCAGGAATAAAAATTATTAAAAAGTAATTATCAGATAGTTCAATTTAATAATCAGCCATCTGCTTTATTTTTAGGATAAATCTTTTCCTTTAATTTTTTAATGATTGTATTATTCCATTTGTCATCTTTTCGATATTCATCCCAAATTGCATCATTTTTTAAGATGTATGAGTAAGGAAAACCTTTGTCAAGTGCTACCTCTAAATTTTTCCAGGCATCCGTTTTATTTCCAAGTTGGGCATATAATTTTGCTATGGTATAGAGTGTTGAAAAATCATTTTTATTTTGAGCCAGGTATTTTTGATAAAAAGGCAATGCATCATTTGGTTTGCCGGACATTAATTTTAACCGTCCCGATAAATCGGTAAGTTCAGGAATACTGAACGGATGATTTTTTTCAGCTTCCTTTATCAAATCTTCTGCTTTGACAAACGACCCGGAATGAATTAAATACTTTGAAAAAAGTAACTGCATCGTAAAATTTATTTCTTTCCGGAAATATAAAGTATCTAATTGTGCTAAAGCATCCTGATATAAATAAGTCGTCGCATAGGTTTGCGTTAGTTTAGTTCTTGTATTCGCATCACCTGGTTTAATCCCCAATGATTTTTTATAATACGGAGAAGCCCTCTCTGGCAATCCCTGCCAAACATATAAATCACCAATTTTATAATTAATATCAGCCAACGCATCCGCTTGTTTCATTAGTGAGTCCGCTTTTAATAAGTAATTTATTCCTTCAGAAAGTGGATGAGCTATTGAATCAGCAGGTGAAATAAATGTATTAATACCAGGCAATTTGTTTTTTTCAACATCAAACTTATCAATTAAAATAAAATCATTTTTTTGGATAAGGATCTCCTCTTCTTCATCCGGAGGGAAATATTTTTTATCTCCCGGGAACCCTTTTGGATTAGCAGCTACCAGATCATACAGGAATAATCCTGCTTTATGAAACCAGGTGGCATCAGCTGAAAATAATTGCGTCATTCTGAAATAAAAAGCATTCAATTCATTTTGACCTTTTATTTTATCTTCAAAAGCAAAGCTGCGTATTACATTTTCAGCTTCCTGAAAATGACCGGTTCTTTCAAGCATATTCCACAGCTTGAAATAACCACCCATAAACTTTTTATTATCATTGATAATAAGCTTGTACTGCTGGGCTGCTTCTGCAAAATGATTCCAGTTTTCATACAGAGTTGCCAGGAAATAACGGTCTTCAATTTTCAAATAATAACTAATCGTATATTCCTTAAGAATGCAGTCTTTCGATTTTTTCCCGACCAGTTGCTTTTTTAAACCTTCTACATGCTTTTTAAAAGTTATGTTGTCGATATAGTTTTTTAAAGCATAATTAAAAATTATCTCCCCCTCTTGCCAGCGTTGTTGCTTAAACAGCAGTTTTCCAAGAAAATGAAATGCTAGTGGATTTTTATTATCCAGTGCAATTACTTGTTTAAATTTTGTTTCGGCCAGATCAAATTTATTTTGTTCAAATGCCCTTAAACCCAAAACAAAATTTCCCATCACATCGGATTTGCTTATTTCAAGTGAGTCAATATCACAGGGCATCATTACGTTTCTTCCCTCTTCAATTTGTGGATTTCTTTCGCCATCAATACCTGTCGATAGTTTTAAATTGAAAGGTTTCTTCCGTATATCAGCTTCGTAAAAAAAAGAATCCGATAATGCATATTCCGTTGTGTTCATATATACATAACCCAACCGTTCAAAAGGAAGATAATGCCGTGTATTCATTTTAATGCTTTTCCGGAACATCTCTTCAGCAGTCAATTGGTTCCCCATTTTCTCATTTAAAATACCAATGTTCACATACGTATTTTGATAATCGGGCTGTAATTTTTTTGCGCTATCAGCAGCCTGAATTCCTTTTTTATAATTGTTTGCAGTGGCATATAACCCCGCTAAGTTTGACCAGGGTATCGCCCATTTAGGAGCAATTGCTGTTGCCCGGATAAAATTTTTCTCAGCAGAATCGAGTTGCTTTCTCAATTTATATAACATGCCAAGTTCATTATATATAAAAGCCGCATTCTTTTCCAATACCAAAGCTTTACGTAATTCAACAAATGCTTTATCAATTAATGTGTCTGGATTTTCAACAGTTGGAATTTTTAGCCGTGCAGCAACTGAACCGAAATAATATTTATCAATTTGCAATGGCCGGTATAATTTATCAGTCGGGTCGGTTAGTTTTAGTGCAACTGAAAATAGAGTTGGATAAACATCATAATTGCTGCTCTTACTGTTATAATAAAGCCTGCGTTCTAATTCAGCTGCATCGCCTTCCAGGTATAAGTTTATTATCTTTTGCCCACGGTCATGTAACAACACAACCAGATTG
>JANLSA010000540.1:0-1801 GCA_031362085.1 Bacteroidota bacterium
TAATCTGCGCATCCGTTATTACAATGGTATCGGCTTGTATCAGTTTGATGTTACCGAGTATCTGTTCAAATATTTCTTTGGGCGGAACGGTAGCTCGTTTATCTTTTTTGGAATCGGGATAAATAATATTGATTACCGGATTTATTATTTCTAATTTCCGGCCTACGATCTCGTTTTTAATTAATACACGGGTTGTGTTTATACCCGATGCAATGATTTGCGGGATATGAATATTCAAAAGTACAGAAGGTCCATTACCCAGTTTATCAAGAACAATATACCGGGCACTGTCATACTTTAAATCCATATTGGAAACAGATAAATAGCCGGATAGTTCATCCAGTTGCAGAGTATCATATTTTATTTTGTAAAGATCATTGCTCTTATCCCGGACAGCCGTTTCTATTTTATTTTTAATGATTTCTTTTTTATGCGTATGCCAGTACCATATGCCACCAGCGAATATGACAATAAGGAAAATAAGAATGCTAAATGCTACTGTTCTTTTTTTGTGGGAAGTCGTTACGTTCTTCAACTTTGTATTTATGACATGTGCAGGCTCCAAAATTTTTAATCTTTCACCATTTAAAGAGAGAATCACATACAGTCAACCTCATTTGATTAAGTAGCTTTTTTATTTGCCGGCTTTAAATTTTTCAGGAAACTGTTTTATGATTCCATCAGCAAGCATGGCCGACATTTTTAAAATTTCGTCGTGCACTTTATCGTAAGCTATTATATCAGCATCATAATCTTTTTTTATACGCTGCACAGCTTCATCGGTTGTTAGTTTAAGATGGTCATTCATCATCATCTGCATATCAGGTAAGGGCCAGTTCGGATTTGCTGTACTTAAAAATGCAGCTATTTCATCAGCGTTGGCATTCCATTTTTTACTGGCAGTATCCAGCGCCGGTTTATTTCCTTTTTTTGCAGATGTAACTACATCTGCGGCTATGGCAATATGACTCTTTAATAATTCCGTTAATTTATTCCCCGCTTCATTTCCATAATAGGGTTTCATAGCATTACCAATATCCTCCTGGTTTTGCATCAGCCGTTTTACGGCCTGGTTAGTTCCGGGAAGCCCGTCTGCAAGGCAGAGTATAACATTACGGGTCCAGGTAATATGATCTTCCCAAAGTTTGTTCATGGTAATTTTTAATTCGTGTGTACCGTTATCCTTCATTGGCATTTCGGTAACCATCGCTGTTGTATCATTTGAAGTTTCTTTTGTTCCGTCAGTTGACGAACAAGTTGAGAAACTTAAAATAATGATAACTGCCAGCAACAGGATGAGTACCGGGTAATTCGTTAATGATTTTTTCATATTATTATTATTTAAATGAGAATACTAAAAATATGCTTGTTAGCCAGGTAAATGTTGCAAAGGAGTATTTATAAATTGCATCATTCACACTTTTTGAAAAACCGGATTTTATTTTACGATACCTGCGGGAATGAATGCTGACACAGAACTAAATTTCATAAATACTTCATTGGTGGTTCGTATCCGTAACAAAAAAAGAAATGTCCGGTTACATATTACCTCGCAACCACGAATAGAAATTGACACATAATCAGCCATATGGGTATGTTAACAATATTTTATCTGCCCATTACTTTTAAATAACCAGATAGTTTCAGATTTTGTAAATGCAAATTATTGTTCAAAAAAACTACCCTTATGCAAACAGCTTTACTTAAAAATTTATTTTTTGTTGTTTTACTTAGTGCCTGCTCCTCCTCACGAAATAGTGAGCAAACGATAAGCAACCCTGACATAGAAACTACCCCTGCT
>JANLSA010000551.1:0-11789 GCA_031362085.1 Bacteroidota bacterium
CTGTATCGGATGATGGTCGCGGTATTCACACTGCAATACATAAAAAAGAAAAAAGAAGTGCACTGGAAGTAGTGATGACGGTATTGCATGCCGGAGGAAAATTTGATAAAGGTTCTTATAAAGTTACCGGTGGTTTGCATGGTGTGGGTGTTAGTTGTGTAAATGCATTGAGTAAAGATTTGCATGTAATCGTTTTTCGGGATGGAAAAATATATGAGCAAGAATATAAAATTGGTGTACCGCAATATGCTGTTCGGGAAATAGGTAACAGTGATAAACATGGTACTACCGTTACCTTTTGGCCTGATGATTCAATTTTTACGGTTACTACATTCAGAAAAGAAATACTGGAAGGGCGGTTACGTGAACTTTCTTATTTGAATAAAGGGGTAAAAATTATACTAAATGATAACCGCGAAAAAAATGAAGATGGTTCGAATTGGAGTAAAATTTTTTACAGCGAAGGCGGTATTGTAGAATTTGTTGAGATGCTGGATAAAAGTGCAGGCAGAAATAATCTTATTCCAAAAGTTTTATTTGTTGAAGGCAGGGATGAAGTAACTAATGTGGTGGTAGAAGTAGCGATGTGTTATAACGATTCTTTCAATGAACATATTTATTCGTACGTAAATAATATTAATACGATAGAAGGCGGTACACACGTTGCAGGATTTCGCAGGGCAATTACAAGAGTGTTTAAAAGCTATGGCGATAAAAACAGTTTGTTTGAAAAAGCAAAAGTTGAAATTGAAGGTGATGATTTTCGTGAAGGATTAACTTCTATTATTTCAGTCAAAGTTCCCGAGCCACAGTTTGAAGGACAAACAAAAACAAAACTCGGTAACAGCGAAGTAATGGGTGTAGTAGATACAACTGTATCACGAGCAATAGAAGCCTATTTAGAAGAAAATCCGAAAGAAGCAAAAAGTATCATCAATAAAGTAATCCTTGCTGCACAGGCTAGAGCTGCTGCACGAAAAGCAAGAGAATTAGTTCAACGAAAATCTGTATTAAGTGGCGGTGGGCTACCTGGAAAATTAGCTGACTGCAGTGACAGAGATCCGAATCGATGCGAATTATTTTTAGTTGAGGGTGATAGTGCCGGCGGTACTGCAAAGCAAGGAAGAGACAGAAGTTTTCAGGCGATACTTCCATTGCGTGGTAAAATTTTGAATGTGGAGAAAGCAATGGAGCATAAGATTTATGAAAATGAAGAGATAAGAAATATGTACACAGCATTGGGGGTTACCGTAGGAACGGTTGAAGATCCCAAAGCATTAAATATTGTTAAGCTTCGTTATCACAAATTAATTATTATGACCGATGCCGATGTGGATGGCAGTCATATTGCAACCTTGATTCTTACTTTTATTTACAGGTATATGAAAGAATTAGTGGAACAGGGTTATGTGTATATAGCTCAGCCGCCATTGTATTTGGTAAAAAAAGGGAAAGATCAATCCTATGCTTGGAATGAGGAGCAACGGAAAATGTATGTAACAAAATTTGCGAATGGCAGAGAAGACACTGTGAATGTACAACGCTACAAAGGTTTGGGAGAAATGAATGCTGATCAACTTTGGGATACGACCATGAACCCAGATACCAGAACATTGAAACAAGTAACAATTGAAAGTGCTGCGGAAGCGGATCGTGTTTTCAGTATGTTAATGGGTGATGAAGTGGCACCAAGAAGAGAATTTATAGAAACACATGCCAAGTATGCAAAGATCGATGTGTAAAAAAATTGGAAACATTTTAATTGAAAAATAAATTTCTACAAACCAGCCGTTTAGGCTGGTTTTTTATTTTTTCCAGATTTGTTAGGAAGTTTTCGCAGGCAGCGGAGCATATTTCCCTAATTTCAATTATTACTAACCAAAAGTTTTAAACCATGTCTGATTTAAAAATTACAGCGTATAATGTAAAAACAAAAGAAAAAGGTGTTACGATGCTGGATGCCGTTATTACTAAAACGGCAAAAGGTGCCTATATGGCTCAAGGCAATGATGGAAAAGGAAACAAATTAACGACTCTGATGAATGGAGAAAAAGCAATGGCAGCTGTTGCAGCGGGTATTGCAAAAAAAGCCTGGGACTAATAAATATTTAGTAGCAAATTGTAAAGAGGTAACCTTGTTTCAAAATACGGTTACCTCTTTGCTTTATTGTTTTATAACTCTGAATGTTTTTATTATCGCTCCCAGGTTTACTCTTATCATATATATACCTGCAGGAATTCTTTCATCGCTTATATTCAAATTAAATTTTTGTAGATAACCCGTTGCAATTGATTCAAGATTTCTCAGTTCCCTGCCTTTGGCATCGTAGAGTTTTGCCATTATTTTTTCTCCTGCCGCTGCCTGAAATGCAAGATTGAAATTTCCATTTGATGGATTGGGATAAATTTCTCCCAGTAAAATATTATCAAATACAATTGGTTTGAAGGATGAATAACTATACACCCCCTCATTATGAATAAGTTTTAAACGATAATAACGAACTCCGGATTTATTCGCTTCATTATCTGTAAAATTATAACTCTGTGCCTGCGCAGAATTGCCATTACTGTTCACAGTACCAATTGTCGTAAAATTATTTTGCTGAAGGTTTACATTTCCTTTGGCCACTTCTATTTCTGTTTTGCTTATTCCAAATTCAAATGCTGTCGTCCAATCGAGCCGAACATTATTATCGGATTGTTTTGTTGCTGTAAAACTTAACAGATCAACAGGAAAAGCATGTGCTTTATCCAGTCCGCCATTATTTAACCAGAATTCGGAAAAATCTTTTGATTTAAATTCTGCATAATATCCTTTATCAAAAGGGACTTTTGTAACAGTTGATGAAGTATAATATTTCCAATTGCCCGGGCCATTATCCGTAAGCAAACCATTTTCGGTTGTATTCGTTATGTCGTTGTATTCTGTAATTCCCAATTGAGTGAATTGAGATGGTTTGGTACAAACACCACAACCCGTAGCAAAAATGAGTGAATCAGTTTCTTTGTCTAAAAAATAAAACCGAACCGTTACAGAATCATTTAAATTTTTATTTGCGGGATGGATTACGATATTTCTGTCGTGATAATATTGGCCGTTTGTAGAACGGTCCGTTATTGTATTGATATATGCCTGTGCATTCGTTGCACCCAGGTTTTGGTTGTTGGCATTTACCGATGCAATTAATTTTCCGGAGGCAATAAAATCAGTCCAGTTAGTTCCTCCATTAATTGTTTGTGTAACTGGTGATGTCATGGTAATTCCATCATAAATACCCAAAGGATTATTATAAACATGAATATCATCGATAGCTATTCCATCACGGTTTGCAAGCATATCTGACTGCATTACAAACCGCACTCTCAATTGCTGCAATCCGGCTGGCAAAGGAATAGTAGCTACATGCCAGCGGTTATAATTTTGTACACTCCATAAATGATTACCCGTATATGTTTTATTATACCAATTGGTGCCCTGACCCGATGCTCCTAATCGCATCCAGGTTAAACCATCAGCTGAATATTCAACATAAGCCCCGTCGCAAAATCCAGCACCGCAATCTTCTAAATCCAAAGCCACACTAAAACTTAAGGTTGGATTACTTAACCCCGAAATATTAAAACAAGGTGAATAGAGATAAGATTTTTCATCATCATTATAAGTTCCAACCAATCTTGTCTTCCAGGCTTTGCTTCCACTCGCCGCACCGTTTATTTTGTTTGAAGCCGGCGTACCATATTGCCAACTGTTATTTTTTCCGGCAGTATACCAGTTACCATTGTTAGCTTCAAAATTTTCAAGAAAAGGAAATGATGAAATCACCGGCATATTTACAATAGTTAAGAAAGCCGTATCATTTAACCGATACGAGTCAGTTGGATAATCAACCCAAACCTGAATAGTATGTGTGCCCGGCGTATTCAAATTTGCAGTTGCAATAAAACTGTATTGCAGGTTTGAATTAGCGGAAACTGCCGGAATATTTTCTGAAACAACTGTCCCGCCATCAATTCTGATTTTTACAGGAATATTATTTCGAATTCCTCCCATACTGTTCTTCAACGTTATTTTTACCGGTACAGCAGCATTCAAGCCGCAGCTATTTACAAAAGGAGAATCAATACTCACCATTTGAATATCATCTGTTACTTTATATAATTGAATATCGTCTATTGTATAACCGGCGCCACTTTTATCATCTGCTGTTTGCAGTTGGCCCCATTGACCCCAACGCACTTGAAAACTGCTGCTGAAGTTCTGTGCATTTGTATTTAATAAATCAGATATTTCAATGCTTGATGTTTTTTTATATAACCCAATGTCGGTTTGATTGGAAAACAAATCATACACTTCTACCCACGGTTGCATATCATTTCCCCGCACCCAAACTTTATTATTAGCATTGCTCAATTGCTTATGATGCTTATACCGAAAATCCAATCTTATTTCATCTGTTGTTGCATTATAGGACGTAAGATTGAAAGTACCGTCTAAAAAATTTGTATTCCCTCCACCAATCGTATTGCTTACATCTAATGTAATAGCCCGGTTACCTGAATAAGCAATACCCGTATTTACAAAGGTCCTTAATCTTCCTAGTGCATTTGTATTCGAATAATCATACCGATCTGCTCCTGTTAGTCCCATCTGTGTTGTCTGCAAAGATTGGGATGATGAAGTCTCGAGATTATCTAATAATGATGGTGTTAATGTAATTGAAGGGTTATCTAATTGCTTAACTATTTTTGTCATACTGTTATTCGCATTTACGTTATCCCCGGCACTTGCAACCGTTAATTTTAACCCATATGTTCCTGCTGTAGATAAATTTACTGTCGACGTAAAAGTATAATTGTATGTAGTACCCGCTGCAATATCAGGGTTGACAATTGTTTCTAATACCGGAGCCCCGGCATTTAGTTGATACGTAACATTAATATTACCTGAAGTAGCCACATCGTCTAAATTTTTTATACGAACCGTAATTGCATGCGTACTTGTCAATTCGCTTGAAGTAAATATTCTTCCCGATGATGCCGGAGAAATTATTGCATCTATTTTTAAATCATTATCCGAAATAGTTCCTGCACAGGTGCCGTTATTTGGTTGTCTTGATATGGATGTTGCTCTTCTACCCGGTTTACCATTTAGCCTTGGTCTTACACTCACCCAATAAACAGAATCTTTACTGAGACCATTGAAAGTATAAGTGCTTGTGCTGTTAGGAACAATAGCAACTGAAATCATATCGTTACCGATTAACCGCATCACTTCATAATCGGAAGCTCCGGTTATTGCTGTCCAGTTTACGGAAATATAATCTTCACATTGTACAGGTGCAAGTGATATAACAGGCACACCGATTAAATTAAAAGCCGCACTTGTACTTACTGCAGTTGTTGTGTTATTAATAATTCTTACCCTTACCAGATCAGAAGTAATGTTTGGTGCCACCCAATTATATTGAATCGCAGTAGAAGGAATATTATTATCTGCATCTACCCAGTTGTTTCCATTATCAATAGAATATTGCAATGTAAAAGAAGAAGTGGATCCATAGTTTTCCCATTGAACTACTATCATTTGTCCGGGGCGAAAACTTTCTTCACCAATTGGAAAAGTAATCTTAGTAGAGACAGGAATAATATCCCAGCTTACAAAATATTCCTGTGTAGGGTTTTGAACAACGGCAGTTCCTTTTACCCTTACTGTATAATTTCCTGCTGCTGGATTATTAATTGTTACCTGCTCAATATTATTTATATGATCAACCCCGTTGCCAGCCACATTATTTACATTGGCGGCTATCGTATCTAATACTCTTGGTAAAATAATATTACTGGAAGGATTTATAACTTCCAGATCAAGATCATTTACTAATACTTTAGTTGCTACTGCCGATGCAGCCGGATCGTTCCAGTACAACATAACTTTTGCCTGCGCTGTATTTGCCGGAATAGAAATAGAATGCGTATTCGTTGCAGCATTTGCAATTGTTGAATTAAGATAGCGGTTGTTTTCCATCAGCTCCAATGCTCTTGCAACATTCATCCATCCAAACCCATACGTGTAATCGGGTCCATCATTTCCCCGATCCGTTGCCGTATTGCAAATAATATTCTTCATCAATCCATTTTTAGGATTGCTTCCACCATTCAATTGCTTATATCGCTGATAAAGTAAAGCCATGCCGCCCGTAGCACCCGGACATGCCATACTGGTTCCATTATTATTCCAATAGCTTCCAAAACCGGCAGAAACTACATTGGCTCCTTGTGTAACTATTTCTGGTTTTATTCTTCCATCAATCACCGGACCTCTGCTCGAAAAAGCTGCAATAACACCCGCATTTGTTACAGCACCAACTATCAACGCATTTTTGGTTGATTGATAACTACCAAGAACAGTTTTAAATCCAAGCGGATATGGACTACATAATAAGGTACCACTATTACCCGCTGCAAATACATGTGTGAGATTTGGCAAATCGATTATTTGCTGGTCTATTATTCTTGAATACAAATCATATAAACCATTATAACTGCAATCGCCAACTATTGCACCATACGAATTATTAGTAAGTACCATTCCGAAATCCTGAACATAAGTAGAAGCGTTATCAAGTATATAACTTGTGTTTTGAATAAGCAATTGGGATTTTGGCGCATAGCCTGCTAATGTATCTGTCAGTATACCTGCACCACCCGTAGTTCCGGCAACATGAATTCCATGCTGACCACTTGCAGCACCAAAACGGCTAATAACTCTGCCTGTAAAATCAACATGATTTTGTGCATCTGCATTATCTCCAATACCAATCACAATTCCTTCGCCATGTAAATTTCTACCGCCAACAGCCAGTGAAGCATTGGCAATATTTGCTCTTGTTCCTGCAATACTCCTGTTATTCAGTAATTGAGCTTCATGTGGCACAGGTTGTATATAATCGATAAAGGGCAACAACGCAAGTTCATTTAATCTGTTTGTTGCAATTCTTAATTCAAGAATCCGATATGATTTAAATTTTACAGATTGCAAATCAAAATTTCGTAACTGTAATTGTTGCTGTACTTCATCACACAAAAAAGATTCAGGAAAACTAATCCATAAATCAACCGTACCCTGAACTTTTACTGACCATGAAGGAAATTTAGCCCCTCCACTTCCCGAAGAGGGGATTAATGAAGCCTGCATTTTATCAGCAGGATTCATTTCAAATATTGATCTGACTTTTGCTGCCTGCAAACTGTTAACATCAATTGTATTTATAACAGTAGCAGTGTATGCATTACCGGAAATATAATCATGTAATTGAATGCCGGAATTAAATAATTGCTTACGTTCTGCATCTGACGGAATTTTTTCAAATTGGATAACCGAAAAAGCTTTCCCATTTATGCGGTTAATTTTTTTATTAAACGCATAGATGGCTGAGGCAGAAATATTTTGTTCAGGAATTTTTTCTCCGCTGTTTAATTTTAGTTTGTATAAATTATCATTCTGTGTAAAAGCAGAAAATGAAAAACACAATAAAGCGGTTAGGAATGGTATTGAATAGAATTTCATAGATATCTGAATGAAGGCTAAAAATAAAATAATTGTCTGAGAGATTCCTCGTAATTCCCGCAGTTTTTAACTTCTGTGAATAGAAATATTACGCAGTAATCTCACTTTTTTCTGAAACAAATTTGTTCATCTTTTTTAAAAATTGAAGCAGGCTATTCATGGTTTGAATGTTATCTACCACTAAGAAAAAATATTTACCTGTCTGTTTAAGCTTTGCAATATTTGTTTCTGTTTGAATAAACGAAAGTATTTTTTGAAAGGTTGCCGATTCAAAATACGGAGAATCGGCTCGGTTGATAAAATAACAACGCAGCGTATCCATTTTCAAACTCATTTTCTCAAATCCTAATTGAACGGCCAATCTTCTGCATTGAACAGTTGTAAATAAATCTTCTACTTGTGATGGTATTGTACCAAACCGATCAATCATTTCAATTTTCATGGCTGCCAATTCCTCATCCGTTTCACAATTATCCAATCTTGTATAAATAGATAACCGTTCTGTAATGCTTTCAATATATGCATCCGGAATTAAAATTTCCAAATCTGTATCAATCGTACAGTCCTGTACAAAATCATCCTGCTTGCTGATCTCTTCTTTAAACAAATCTTTAAAATCACTTCTTTTTAATTCACGAATAGCTTCATCTAAAACTTTCTGATACATTTCAAATCCAATATCTGCCATAAAACCACTTTGCTCACCACCCAATAAATTTCCGGCGCCGCGTATATCCAGGTCCCGCATGGCAATTTGAAAACCACTTCCGAGTTCGCTATGTTGCTCCAGAATTTGCAATCTTTTTCGGGAATCATTTGGCAATGTACTCATGGGTGGTGCAAGTAAATAACAAAATGCTTTCCGGTTACTTCTTCCTACACGACCACGCAGCTGATGCAAATCACTTAACCCAAATTGATGGGCATTGTTTACTATAATCGTATTTACATTTGGAATATCAACTCCACTCTCAACAATATTTGTACAAACAAGAACATCATATTTTTTCTCTATAAAATCAAGAATATGTTTTTCCAATTCATGCCCTTCCATTTGTCCATGAGCAAAACCAATGCTTAAATCGGGACAAAGCCCCTGAATCATTGCCGCCATTTCCGCAAGTCCGGCTATCCGGTTGTAAATAAAAAATACCTGGCCACCTCTTTCTGTTTCAAAATAAATCGCTTCACGGATCGTGTTTTCATTATAAACCTGCACTTCCGTCTGAATTGGCTGTCTGTTTGGTGGCGCTGTATTTATGATACTTAAATCTCTTGCACCCATTAATGAAAACTGTAATGTTCTGGGGATGGGTGTGGCCGTTAATGTTAAACAATCAACCGTGGTTTTTATTGTTTTAATTTTTTCTTTATGACCAACACCAAATTTTTGTTCTTCATCAATTACCAACAGTCCGAGATTTTTATACTTTACATCTTTTCCCAATAAACCATGCGTGCCGATGATGATATCTATTTTTCCTTCTTCTAATTTTTTAAGCGTTTCCTTTTTTTCTTTTGCTGATTTAAAGCGGTTAATGTAGTCCACGGTTACCGGAAAATCTTTTAACCGATCACTGAACGTTTGAAAATGCTGAAACGCAAGAATCGTAGTAGGAACAAGTATGGCAGCTTGTTTACCATCCACACAAGTTTTAAATGCAGCACGAATTGCAATTTCTGTTTTACCAAAACCAACATCTCCGCAGATTAAACGATCCATGGGCGACAGGGACTCCATATCTTTTTTTACATCGGCTGTTGCTTTGCCCTGATCAGGCGTATCCTCATAAATGAAAGATGCTTCCAATTCTGTTTGCATATAATTATCGGGAGTATGCTGAAAACCTTGTTGTGCTTTTCGCTGTGCATATAATTTTATAAGATCAAATGCAATCTCTTTAACTTTTGTTTTCGTTTTTTCTTTGATCCTGTTCCAGACATCGCTGCCAAGTTTATTTATTTTAGGAACACTTCCATCTTTGCCTGTGTATTTCGCTATTTTATGCAGCGAATTAATATTTACATATAGAATATCCTTGTCTTTATAAATCAACCGTACTGCTTCCTGTAATCTTCCACCTGATTCTATTTTTTGTAACCCACTATACACTCCCACTCCATGATCAATATGGGTAACAAAATCGCCGGGTTGCAGTTCACGCAGCGTTCGCAAAGTGATTGCCTTATTTTTATTGTACGCTTGTTTTACTTTGTATTTATGATAGCGTTGAAAAACCTGGTGATCAGTATAGCAAACAATCTTTAAATCTTGATCTATAAAACCTTCATGGATAGATGTTGCAATCGGATTAAAATTTATTTCTGCTTTTAAGTCAGTAAAAATAGTATGCAATCTTTCTAATTGTTTCGGATTTTCAGCAAACAAATACAATTGAAAACCCTTGCTTTCCCAATTCTTTAAATCTTTTATCAATAAATCAAACTGGCGGTTAAAGGCTGGCTGTTCTTTTGTTGAGAAGCGAATACTATGTGGCGAGCAGGCAACTGGAAATGACTTCATAAATCCGAAATTCACAACGTGCCTGAAATTTATTTTTTCTTCAAACCCATCCGTAGTAATAAAATCATTTAAACTGATTTCTTTTCTTATGTACCTGTCTTCCTCATCAATAATCAATTGTTTTTTATTTAAAGTTGCTAGTTGACTTAGACTTGCTATTTCGCTATTCGCAATTGACAACTTCAAATCCTCTTCACAATCCAACAATCGTTCTTTACAGATTTCATAATCCTGAATCCAAACAACTGTATTTACCGGGAGAAAATCGAATATCGAAATTCGTTCCGCATCGTTTAATTGTGAATCTACATTTGCTATGATACTTACCTGTAATAATTTTCGTTCACTGAGTTGCGATTCCGGATCAATGATACGAATAGAGTCTACATCATTTCCAAATAACTCAATACGATACGGTTTATCATTGCCAAAAGAATAAATATCGAGTATGCCGCCACGTATTGCAAACTGACCGGGCTCATAGACAAAATCAGTTCTTTCAAAACCTAAATCAGAAAGTTTTAAAAGTAAAGCCCCAACATCCAATACATCACCTGCTTTAATATAAATAATATTTGCAGAAAGTTTTTCAGGTATCACCACTTTTTCATGCAACGCCTCCGGGAATGTTACCAATATTTTTCGCCTCACTTCCCCCCTCTCCTTTTGGAGAGGGGTTGGGGGTGAGGTTGCAAATTTCGTCAAAGCTTCCGTTCTCAGCATTACATGCGAAGCATTTAACAGTTTGAAATTTTTTTTATTTTTAAATGAAGATGGAAAATAAAATAAATCCAAAGCACCTGTAATATTTTCTAACGTGTTATGAAAATAAGCAGCTTCTTCTGCATCATTACAAACTACCAGATGATTCAGCTGTGAACAGGATGGATGTAAAAAAGCAGATGCAACAATAAACTGAGATGAACTGCCATGAAGATTTTCAAGCTGAATTTTTTGGCGCTGATCACCCGAAGGCTCTGGGCAGGGAATAGAAAGCCTGTCCGCAATTTCAAAAAGACGGGGGGAATCAATGTACTGCTGCAACAAAGCCTTTACACTCATGAAGCCGCAAAGATAAGAGAGATGTTTAGAGAATAAAAATTGAAATGATCAATGGTTAAGTATTTTGAATTGCAACTTGACAACTCACAACCTACTTTACCACCTGACGTACAAATCTTTCATTCTTATCTCCCATTATTTTTAAAATATAAGATCCGGAATTATACCTGCTTAAATCCAATACCGCATTTTCATAACGTTGCCTGCGCTGCATCATCAGTCTTCCACTCATATCAAACAATTGCATGGTAATATTTTGTGTTTGCAATTTTCCAACAACAATTTGCATCTTATTATTTTCAACAGAAATATATTTTATAAAATCTTTTGTGTTGGGAATATTTGGTACTCCGGTAGCAACCGTTGTTAATATGGTTGTAAACAACCCCCTGCCATGAGTTGCTGCAAGAAGAGTATTATCTGAAGTTCTTAATTTCAACATTGCTACTTGTACATTTGCCAAACCTGAATTATTAATTATCCATTGTGTACTGGCACCGTTTAAGACCGAAGTCGACCATACACCCAATTCAGTTCCTAATATTATTCCACCATTACCACCCGCTGGTCCATTAAGTTGAGCATTTGCAGGCGCAAATAAACACCACCATACTGGCATATCAGGCAGGTTACCCT
>JANLSA010000571.1:0-13529 GCA_031362085.1 Bacteroidota bacterium
TGGGTAAAAATCAATGTTTTTATTTATTGACCTCTGAAGATGAAGACAAATTTAATGAGAATTGTTTTAGTCAATGTGACTGTACTGATTATATTAAATTTGAAATTCAAAATAGTAATGGAAGTAAACTTTTATATTCAATTCTACCAAACGAAAAAGAAGCCTTTGAACTTTTTGGATATACTGATTCCAGTACATTAAATAAATATAGTATTAATGATTCATCTTTCAAAGCTGTCATGTATTTCGACCAAGAGATGCATGCAGATTTGGAAATAAATAAATTTTTTCTGGTACCCGAAATAATTGAAAGTAATTGGAAATTTGTTAAAAGAATCAATAACAATAATGCCAATAATAATCCAAAGAAGATGAATTAGTAAGAACGCCAACCCTATCTTTCCCGAGTTCAATCTCTGATAATTATCAGAGCATTTTTATATCCCTACGTATTTTGAATCACTCTTTCTTATTATTCATTATCATCCATCGTGCGGTTTCATAAAATGCAGATGTAAAAACCGAAAGTTTTTTCTGAATCGAATCCTGTTGTGCTTTTGAATAATTTCCGGCATTGCCACTTGATGGCATTATCTGTTCATCGGGAAACTCCAGGTTTTTTACAAAATAAAATTCATCAGTTACCATTCCAATTTTTCCGGATGTGCTGGTGATGAATGCGAAGTTTTTTCTTTTTGTTGTATCCAGTAAATCTCTTCCCAGTGTAGTATTTACATATCGCTGATGCACCATGCCAGCTATAGTCGGCAACACATCTATCTGCGAAACCACTTCATTTCTTTTTTGTGGCAACAACAAATAGGGTGCATAAAATAATAAAGGCACATGCTCATCTGTTAGCCGCATCTCTGTCCAGGCAGTTGGATAAAGAGCCGAAGCATCCCCTGCTACTCCATGGTCCCCCACAAAAACAAAAATGGTGTTATGAAAATAATTTTCTTCTAAAGCAGCACTCATAAATTTTTTAAAACAATAATCTGCATAGCGAAAAGAGTTCAATTCACTCAGTGATTCAAACCCATATTTTTTTAATTCAGTTTCACTTGCTGTAATTTTCACAAAATCAGTATCTGTATCCGGTATCATAAACGGACGATGATTGTCGGCTGTTTGTATAATTGCAAAAAAGGGTTTTGATTGTTGCCTGAAAGTAGCATTTGCCTCTTGGAAAAGATTTTTATCGCTAACGCCCCATACATTTATTTTAGGTGATTTTAATTTTCCTTCGGTAAACATTTGCAAGCCCTCAATATTTTTTAGCAAGCCGGAAAAATTGCTGAATTCCGGATTGCCGCCTAAGAAATAAAATTTTTCATAGCCCTCAAAATCATTTATGATTGTGCGTTGCTTAACAGCCAATGAATCCCGGGTTGAAAATTTAAAATTTTGTGCATCCGGGATACCCGTAATGATTGCAAACAACCCCCTTGCTGTAGAAAAATGGGGGCTGAAACATCTTTCAAAAAAAATTCCGTTTTTACTTAATGAATCAAAAAAAGGTGTTGTATTTAACGGATTGCCACTCATTGTACTTTTATACATACTAAAACTTTCACAGAGAACTAAAACAATATTAGGCCTGCTTTCTAATGAAGTGCTTCCGGGTAAAATTTCACGGCTATACTTTAAATCGCTGTTCAACTTCAGTTGCATCCATTCTTCCATTACCGGTATTGCTTGCCTGGCTTCCTTTTCATTGAATGTGTGTTTACGTCCTTTAAGTGTACTGAAAAAATTTTGAAGAGGATTGATAGCAACATACGATTTGAAGCTATCCCTGAATTTAAAACTGTCACTTCGTTTTAACGGCGACCAGGTTAAACTACCGTAAATAAATAAACAAAGAATAAAAGCTGCTATTGTAAAAAATTTCCGACTGTAAGGAATCCCTTTTCCGTCTGTACTCTTTATCACCTGCCAATGACTTTTGTGATACATCCACCGGAATAAGAGTACGGCTATTATCAAACCCAGTATCATCCACACCAACGGATATGTTTGCCACATCATCTGTAATGAAATGACTGGATCTTCTGCAAAATTCATTGCTCCTGCATCCAGCGGTGTATGATTGTAAGAAAAATTTCCAAATCCTGCTGCAAAAAAGAAGAAAAGAAAAAAAGTAATGATAGCCAGATACCATGTCCACCCTATTTTATTTTTAAGTGAAAAAAATGGCGACCATTCCCGTTTCATACTTAGTAAAATAATTGGTAACAATACAATAGAAATCCATCGAAGGTCGTATCGCAGTCCCATAAAAAAAGAGGGAAGTATATCTGTAAAAGAAAAAGAAGCTGGTTTAAATGCAAAAAAGATAACTAACCGGTACAAAGTGAAAATGATAAGAAAAATCAGGAACAGGTTAATCACCCAGCGGATTGTCTTTGGTATTTTAAAACGGGTGAACATTTTTTTGCTGAAAGATTTTAAGGAATGCAAAGTAAAATTAAATCGGGAGTTTATCCAATCTTTCAATTCTCATATTTTGCTTCCACTACATTACATTTGCAACCATCACAATGCTACAAATTTTTCTAAATAGATTACTTGATACTGACCGTTGGCTGTTTAAAAAAATAAACAGCGAATGGACTAATTCTCTTTTTGACAGCTTATTTCCTTTTATGCGGGAATCATTGCATTGGGCTCCGCTTTATCTTTTTTTAATTGTATTCATCACCCTGAATTTTAAAAATGGCTGGTGGTGGGTTTTGTTTTTTATCTGCACTGTTTCATTAACCGATATGACGGGAACTTATTTATTCAAACATAATTTTGAACGCCTGCGCCCCTGTATGGATCCCGATTTTTATACCCAGGTACGTTTGGTACTTAACAGATGCAGTGGCGGATTTAGTTTTATCAGCAATCATGCAGCAAATCATTTTGGCATGACGGCTTTTGCTTTTTTTTCATTAAAAAATCATTTTACTTCCCGCTGGTTTAAATTAATTTTTCTATGGCCTGCGTTAATAGCCTATGCACAGGTATATGTTGGTGTACATTATCCGCTGGATGTTATCTGCGGTACATTAGTAGGTTTGTGCATCGGCTTTCTTGTCTCCCGTTTTTTCAATAAGCGCTACGGAATCATTATCTTCGGTAAACAACCTGAATACTAAATGGAATTATTTATTCTTCTCTGTCTTATTTTTATTAATGGGCTTTTTGTAATGAGTGAAATTGCATTGGTGTCTGCCAGAAAATCCCGATTAGAAAGTATGGCTGAACAAGGTGATGAGAAGGCACGTCGGGCATTAGCACTTGCAAACAGCCCAGAAGTTTTTTTATCGGCCGCACAAATAGGAATTACACTGATTGCAATTTTAACGGGTGTGTATTCCGGCGAACGGTTTAGTGTATCATTGAAACCTGTTATTGCAAAAATTGCTATTCTGGAGCCTTATGCGGGAAGTATTGCCTTAGCCATCGTTGTTATTTTCGTTACATTTCTTTCAATCATTTTTGGCGAACTGATTCCAAAACAAATTGGATTATTAAAAGCTGAAAAAATTGCTAAAACTGTTGCCGGGCCGATGAAAGCTTTTGCAAGATTCACGCATCCCATCGTTTGGTTGCTAAACAAAGTCAGCATTATCTTTTTTCGAATTTTTAATATTAAAAAAAGCAGTGATGATGCTGTAACGGAAGAAGAAATAAAAACATTGATTACGGAAGGAACGGAAGCCGGAACGATTGATGAAGCCGAACAGGAAATTATTGAACGGGTTTTTCATCTTGGCGATCGGAATATTACATCCCTGATGACGCACCGAAGCGACATCGTTTGGTTTGGTGTAAATGATTCGGAAGAAAAGATTAAAGAAAAAATTTTAAAAGAAACCCATTCGGTATACCCGATCTGCGACGGGGATATTGATAACCTGAAAGGCGTTGTTTCAATAAAAGATCTGTATGTAACGGATGATATGACTTTGTTTAAAGAAATTATGCAGCCAGCCTTATTTGTTCCGGAAAATAATTCGCCGTACCAGGTTTTGGAGAAATTTAAAGAATCAAAAATTCATACATGCTTTATCGTAGATGAATATGGAAGTGTGTTGGGCATGATAACGATCAATGATATTTTAGAAGCCATCGTTGGTGAAATGCCACAACCCGATGTAGCCGATTATGAAATTATTTTGCGGGATGATGGAAGCTACCTGGTGGATGGGCAAATTCCCTTCTATGATTTTTTAGTACGATTTGAAAAAGCCGAATGGATGAATGAAGGCGAACATGAATTTGATACACTGGCAGGATTTATTTTACATGAGTTGGAACATATACCCAAGACCGGTGAAAAATTTGACTGGAAAGGGTTTGCCATTGAAATTATGGATATGGACGGTCATCGGATAGATAAAGTGATGGTGAAGATAAGTGAAGCATTGCGTGAAGAAATGGAATAGCTGCTGGTTGCTGGTAAGGTTGTTTATATTTTAATGTTTATAAAAAAAGTTGGGAAATCTATCACATAGCATTTATGTTTTACAATCGTATTGCGTATACAAGCACTATCTTAAAATTCAAAGTCCGCTTGTTTTGCCGGATACTCCAACTTGGTACTTTTCCTGTTTCCATTGACAATCACATGTACAATTTCAATCTGGTCGTCAAACATTTCGTGCATAAGGCTGTTGGTGATGGAAATTTTTTTTACAGTAGCGATATTGGCAACTTCTAAATATGAATAAATTACAACGTCTTCTTTCTCAAAACCAACAAAACTTAACGTAACGGGTTTGCCATCTAAAGTTATCAAAAGATGATTGTTGATATAACTTGAAATGAGTTTATTATTATCCAATTCCTTTTTCGCATTCATTAAGTCAACCCTCACAGTATTGTTTGCCTTTGTAAGTGTAGTTTCAAAATCATCCCAAAAAATTTTACAGGTAATTTCCAAATTTTTATCAGCAGCATTATGTACAATTTCCACGGTACATAAATGAATTGGATGACTATCTATTTCTGCCGTATTAACTTTTGAAACAGCATTTCCGGTATTTAAAAACAATCCGAGGCTCAATACCGGAATTGTCCACCATTTATAGAGTAATATTACCATTAAGCAAATTATTTTTTTCTGCCACAAAACTCTGCTTTATTTTGATGCCTTGTTCGGGTTGCCTGTTAAAATTATTCAAACGGCAATCCTTCGTTTTCTTTATATGAGTGATTTTTCATTTTATTTCAAATTTGGTTGGGGGCATATTATCAGTAAAGAGGCGATGGATCATCAGCTTTTTATCCTGGCTCTTGCTGCAATTTATATAATTAAAGACTGGAAACAGGTTCTTGTTTTGGTTACTGCTTTTACCATCGGTCATTCTCTTACTTTGTTTTTAAGTGTAAAAGAATTGGTGACTATCAGCAGTAAATGGGTAGAATTTTTAATACCCTGCACCATTGTTATTACAGCATTCAGTAATTTATTTCAAAAAAAATTCACTCCTAAGAGTATCCGTATCAATTATTTTCTTGCATTGTTCTTTGGGTTGATTCATGGCTTGGGCTTTGCAAATAATATCCGCATGGCACTGGCCAGTGATCAGAGTTTGGGTTGGGGGCTTTTTGGCTTTAACCTGGGGCTGGAAGCCGGACAAATAATAGTAGTCCTGGTGATATTAAGTTTGGCATATATTGTTCTCAATATTGTAAAAGCAAACAGAAGAGAATGGGTAATATTCGCATCAGCATGTGCATTTAGTGTTGGGTTAATAACAGCCATTGAAAGATGGCCTTTTTAAAATCAGCTTTCATCAAATACGTAAACAAGGTTCTGATATTTATAAAAAACAAAACAATATGAAACGGATTCTATTATTTCTCAGTATGTGTTTTGCAATAGCCAATATTACTTTGGCACAAAACATTCAAAACAATTCAGTAAGTAATCATGCCAACAAATTTGAACAGTTGGGAACTATTTTGCCTACACCAAATGAATACCGCACCGCAAGTGGTGCACCCGGTACTAAGTATTGGCAAATGCGGGCAGACTATGATATTAAATGCGATCTGGACGAAGCCAATAATAAATTAACTGGCTCCGAAACCATTACTTATTTTAATAACAGCCCTGATATTCTAAGTTATTTATGGTTACAGTTAGACGAAAACCAACACAGCACGAAAAATAATGCAGACTATCAGAACATTAACCCAATGGGTGCACAGGCAACAGATAAAATGCTTGACCGTGCCATAGAAAGAAGAACAGATAATGGGTATGGTTTTAATATTACCAAATTAACAGACATCATGGGTAAACCATTGAACTATGTTATTAATAAGACGATGATGAAAGTTGATCTTTCAACTCCATTAAAACCCGGGCAAAAAATTTCTTTTAAACTTGATTGGAATTATAAATTGGCAAATCGGGGAGACTTTTTACGTTTTGGTGGTGCAAGAGGAGGTTATGAAAATTTTCCCGAAGACAATAATAATAATTACACCATGACGCAATGGTATCCACGTATGTGTAAATATGGTGATGAAATCGGCTGGCAAAATCATCAGTTCACAGGTACAGGCGAGTTTACATTAAGTTTCGGAAATTTTAAAGTACAAATGACTGTACCCGCCGATCATATTGTTGGTGGTACCGGAGAATGTCAGAATTATGCAGCCGTACTTTCTCCAACACAGATGACAAGATGGAATAAAGCAAAAACGGCAACAGAGCCAGTGCAAATTGTAACACTGGATGAAGCGCTGAATGCTTCAAAACAAAAAAGCAGTAATAAAAAAACATGGATTTATAAAGCAGATAATGTCCGTGATTTTGCATGGACAAGTTCCAGAAGATTTGTATGGGATGCGATGCAGGCAGATGTTATGGGCAAAAAAGCAATGGCAATGAGCTATTATGCAAAAGAGGCTTATCCTATTTACAGTAAGTTTTCTACCAAAGCAGTTGCTCATACAATAAAAACCTATTCCAAATTTTCCATCCCGTATCCGTATCCGGTTGCTATAAGTGTAGAAGGTAACCAGGGAATGGAGTACCCGATGATCTCATTTAACCCGGGTCGTGCAGAAAAAGATGGCAGTTATAATGAAGGAAGTAAGAATGCTGCCATTTTTGTTATCATCCACGAAGTAGGACATACATTTTTTCCAATGATTATAAATAGCGATGAGAGACAATGGACATGGATGGATGAAGGATTAAATTCTTACATGCAATATCTGACACAAGAACTTTGGGATAATAAATTTCCTTCCAATGGTGGCCCGCCATTTACCATAACAGATTATATGAAATTGCCAAAGGAACAATTGGAACCCATCATGACCAATTCAGAAAACATAAATAATTTTGGGTCTAATGCTTACTCAAAAGTTGCAACCGGTTTAAATATATTACGGGAAACAATTGTGGGTCGTGAATTATTTGACAACGCATTTCGTGAGTATGCAAAACGCTGGGCTTTCAAACATCCAACACCAGCTGATTTATTCCGTACACTGGAAGATGCAACCGGCGAAGACCTCGATTGGTTTTGGAGAGGTTGGTTCTATGGAACAGATGCATGTGATATTTCGATTGATACCATCCGGCATGCAAAAGCTGATGTAACGGCTATACCTGCTCAGCTAAAAGATACGATTGTATACAGGGCATTACAAAAACCGCAGGTTAATCCTTATGAAGACCTTTCAAAAATTCGTAATAAACAAGACAAGAATATTGAGTTTGCAACAGACAAGGACAAATCACTTCGTGATTTTTATTGGGATTACGATCGTGAAAATCAAAAATATGATACTACAAAATATCCTTTATTGATAAAAGCACAAACAGAAGCATTGGATGAAGAAGGAAGACAGAAATATGCCGATAAAAATATGTATGAAATTACATTCAGTAATAAAGGCGGTTTAGTAATGCCTATCATTCTCGAGTGGACCTATAAAGATGGAACAAAAGAAATAGAAAGAATTCCTGCACAGGTTTGGCGTAAGAACGAAAAGAAAGTGATTAAAACTTTTGTGAAAGATAAAGAAGTAGCATCGGTAAAATTAGACCCATTCAAAGAAACGGCTGATATAGATGAAAGCAATAATACATATGGAGATATAAAAGAGCCAAGCAAATTCAAGGTATTTAAACAAAAACAAGGCGTAACTCCTGCACCGGGTTTCAACCCTATGCAAAAAGCAATGGAGAAAAAAGCATTTTAAAATAAAAAGAATTATGATTTTATTTGGCTGTCTCTTATCGTTCAGAGGCAGCCATTTTTACGAAAGCATTAGTTGTATTTAAAATGGATTTGAATCCATCCATTCAATAAAAAATAAAGAAATGAAAAAAATTATTCCCTGTTCCTTGCTGATGATCTTTATAAGTTCAATTGTAACGGCACAAAACATAAATAATAATGCCGGCAGTAACCATGGCAATAAGTTTGAACAATTGGGCAGTACATTTCCCACACCAAACGAATACCGGACAGCAGCAGGAGCACCCGGACCTAAATATTGGCAGCAACGAGTTGACTACGATATGCAATGCGAACTAGATGAAAAAAATTTGAAACTCAACGGAAGTGAAACAGTAACGTATTTTAACAACTCTTCCGAAGTGTTAAGTTATCTCTGGTTGCAGTTAGATGAAAACGAACATAGCTCGGTTAACAATGCCAACTACCAAACAAGTAACCCGATGAGCAACCGGACCAGCCCGCAACAACTCGATAGAATAATTGAAGATAAATCGGATAATGGCTATGGCTTTAATATTTTAAAATTAACAGATGCTTTGGGAAAGCCACTCAGCTATACGATTAACAGAACAATGATGCGCATCGAATTGCCTGTGCCATTAAAAGCAGGGCAAAAATTTATTTTCAAATTGAACTGGAATTATAAAATACCTGACCGGAACACATTGGGTGGCCGGGGTGGTTACGAATATTTTCCAGAAGATGGTAACCATCTTTTTACCATGTCACAATTTTATCCGCGTCTATGTGTATATAGCGATTTTAAAGGATGGCAAAATCAACAGTTCACTGGTCGTGGTGAGTTTGCCGTATCGTTTGGAAATTTTAAAGTGGCGATGACAGTACCTGCCGATCATGTTATCATGTCAACCGGCGAATGTCAGAACTATGCTGCCGTACTATCTCCTGCACAGTTAGCAAGATGGACAAAAGCCCAGGTATCATCAGAACCTGTAGAAGTAATTACATTGGATGAAGCAAAAGCTGCTGAAAAACAAAAGAGTGAAAAAAAGAAAACATGGATATTTAAAGCAGACAATGTCCGTGACTTTGCCTGGGGGAGTTCCCGAAAATTTATTTGGGATGCACTGGCTACAAAAATTGCCGGCAAAAGAGTGATGTGTATGAGTGGTTATTTAAAAGAATCGTATGCATTGTACAGAAGATATTCTTCCAAAGTTGTAGAGCATACAATTAAAACGTATTCAGACTTTACAATTCCGTATCCGTATCCGGTTGCACAAAGTATAGAAGCTGCCAGTGGAATGGAATACCCAATGATCTGTTTTAATAATGGCAGAACAGAAAAAGATGGCACCTATACGGAAGGAACAAAAAACGGAATGATCGGTGTGATAATTCATGAAGTAGGACATAACTTTTTCCCAATGATAATTAATAGTGATGAAAGACAGTGGAGCTGGATGGATGAAGGATTAAATTCATTTGTACAATCTCTTGCACAAGGTACCTGGGATAATAAAATGCCAACAGGTCGTGGCCCAGCCGGATTGATTACTGACTATATGAAGTTGCCAAAAGATCAGTTGGAGCCGATTATGAGCAACAGCGATAATATCATTCAGTTTGGAAGCAATGCGTATGCAAAACCAGCAGCAGGTTTAACCATATTAAGAGAAACAATTATGGGTCGTGAGTTATTTGACTACGCCTTTAAAGAATATGCAAAGCGTTGGGCATTCAAACATCCCGAACCGGCTGATCTTTTCCGTACACTGGAAGATGCAAGTGGCGAAGACCTCGACTGGTTTTGGAGAGGATGGTTTTACAGTACCGAAGTTTGTGATATATCAATTGATTCTATAAAACATGCCAAACCCGATTTAGATGCAATAGCACCGGAAACAAAAGAAACAACCCTAAAGCAATCAATTGCAAAACCTGTGGCACCAGCTTATGATGATATAGCCCGGATGAGAAACCGGAATGAAAATAAAATAGTATTTAAAACAGACGCTGACACCAGCCTGCGAGATTTTTACTGGAGATATGACCGGGGAATCGAAAAATATGATACCACTAAATTTGAAATAAAAATACCGGCAAGCAAACCAGAAGGTTTGACTGCTGAAGAGAAAGAAAAATATGCAAAAACAAATATGTACGAAATTAGTTTCAGCAACAAAGGTGGTTTGCCTATGCCTATCATTTTAGAATGGACCTATAAAGACGGAACTAAAGAAATAGAAAAAATTCCTGCACAGGTATGGAGATATAATGAAAGCAAAGTAGTTAAAACATTTACCAAGGATAAAGAAGTGGCATCTGTAAAATTGGACCCCTACAGAGAAACAGCTGATATAGATGAAACGAATAACAGTTGGAATACGATTGCTGCACCTTCTAAATTTTCTATTTTTAAAGGGAGACAAGCCGGTGGGCCAAGAGGTGGTGGTGGACAGGGAAATAACCCCATGCAAAAAGCAGAAGAAAAAAAGAAAGCATTTTAATTTTTCATACCAATTTTTAATAAAAGAAAAGCATCCCCTGATTGTGGGATGCTTTTCTTTTTAATATCTTTCAACTATGAAATTTATTACCCTTTTTATTATTGTATTTTATTCATTGACTGAATCTAACGCAGGTATTGTAGATACAATTATTGTACGAAGTAACGCAATGAATAAGGATATTAAATGTGTGGTGATAAAACCAGACAGTTATAAAAAGCAGAAGAAAGTTCATTTCCCGGTTATCTATTTATTACACGGCTACAGTGGCAATTACGCCAACTGGATTCAACAAGTACCGGAATTGAAAAAACATGCAGATGTATTTCAACTGATAATCGTTTGCCCCGATGGAGATTTCAGCAGTTGGTATATAAACAGCCCGGTAGACAGTACATTGAAATATGAAACATATATAAGTAAAGAAGTACCTGAAGCAATTGATAAATTATACAGAACGATTTCAAATAAAAAAGGAAGAGCCATAACTGGGCTGAGCATGGGCGGACATGGTGGATTATTTCTTGGATTCCGGCATCCGGATATTTTTGGTGCATTTGGAAGTATGAGTGGTGGTGTTGATTTAAGACCTTTCCCTAATAATTGGCAACTTGCGAAAAAACTGGGTGATACCCTTGCAAATGCTGATAACTGGAAAATGTATTCTGTAATAAATGTTATTGAAAATTTTCAGAACAATTCCGCAAAAATTATTATTGATTGCGGCACCGAAGATTTTTTTTATGCCGTAAACAAAGCCTTACATGAAAAAATGCTGAGGTTGAAAATAAAACATGATTATATTGAACGCCCCGGTATTCATGATTGGAATTATTGGACAAATGCAGTTAAATACCAGCTTTTGTTTTTTAGAAATTATTTTGATAGCAAGTAAAAATTGTTTGGTGTATAAGCCCATTCAACTAATCAACTAATCAACCAATCAACTAATCAACCAATCAATACCCCGTTTTCCCATCTCTCACTTTAATGCTTTTTTTACCAGCATTCTTTTTTTCATACTCAAGCATCTCAGGCGTTTTTTTGGTGGCCTTATTACCAACTGAATCGACTGATACTTTATAACCCGTGCTTACTTCAAGAGGTTGCAAATCGCCATTTACTCTTCCATCACCGGGTTTATCCAAAAAATATTTTTCTTCTTTTGTTATCGTTCCATAAAGTGGGTCATAGTAAGTCCACAGACCATGTTTCAATGAATAACCTTCCAGTTTTACCCGAACAGATCTTATAACTCGTGATGGGTCATCCGGGTCGGTAACATCCACAGTATCCCAGGGATTTTCAGGGTTCACTGCTTTCCAGCTTTCTTCACGTACAATTGCACCTGTCAAAGAATAATATTGACTTCGGCCATCTTTATTTCCCCAGCGATAATTTTCCACCGCCATTTTATCACCCATCAAACTGTACTGTTTCCACGTTCCCGTTTTTTTATCATTTTCAAAATAACCCTCTTCTTCATAACCCCGTTCGCCACGTAAATCAGGAACAGTAACTACCCAGGGTCCCTGCTTTCGTCCCTGCATATCCACACGGTTCAAAGTATCGCCACGTACGCCAATGAAATAATCTTTCCATTGGCCATAACCATTTGTGGAAATTAAAATAAGAAGTATAAAAACAATCCGCATAGTTTAGTATGTTTGAATTAGTAAGTTCTTTTTTATTTACCGATTTACCTGCCGAAATTTTATATGGAGGCAGGCTGAAGTTCCCTGATTAAGCTTTCGTTGCGACGCTCCGTTCTTCGTTCACAACTTTACTCAGCAAACTTTAACCCATCATTTAATAAACGCCAAAACTTTCTGTTTATGTTTTCAAAATTAAAACAAATTTCTTGTCTCGCAGTAGTGCTTGTTCTAAGTTTAACAACCATTGCACAAGTAAACCCCACCACCGCCGAAGAAAGAATGAAAGGTTTACAACAACGTAAAGCACTTGAAAATAAATCTTTAGTAAATGGAATTAAATTTCGCAATATAGGACCAACTGTTATGAGCGGCCGTGTAGTGGATATAGAAGCAAACCCCGAAGACCCTACCGAATTTTATGTAGCCTACGCAAGTGGTGGGCTTTGGCAAACAACAAACAATGGCCAATCCTTCATCTCAATCTTTGATAGCGAAGATGTATTAACCATCGGTGATATTGCCGTTAATTGGGCAGGCAACAGAACCATCTGGATCGGTACCGGTGAAGTAAACAGCAGCCGGTCTTCTTATTCCGGAATAGGTGTTTATAAAAGCAGCAATAATGGAAAGACATGGGAGTATATGGGTTTACCTGAATCACATCATATCGGGAAAATTTTATTACATCCAACTGATGTAAATACTGTTTGGGTTGGTGCCCTAGGTCATTTGTATTCTGCCAATAAAGATCGGGGCGTTTATAAAACAACGGATGGTGGTAAAAACTGGAATCAAACTTTGTATGTAGATGATAACACCGGTTGTGTGGAAATGGATATCAACCCATCCAACCCGAAAGAAATTTATGCCGCTATGTGGTACCGGGTAAGACGTGCATGGAAGTTTGAAGAGAGTGGTAAAACAAGCGGCATTTATAAAAGCAATGATGGTGGCGATACATGGCAATTAATTTCCGGACCCGGTTCTGGTTTTATGACCGGAGAAAAAATTGGAAGAATCGGGCTTTGTGTTTATCCAAAAAATCCAAATATTATTTATTCAATCGTTGACAATAATAATCCTAAACCGGATACAGCCGTAAAAAAGGCTGATGGTAATTATAAAAAAGATGATTTTAA
>JANLSA010000029.1:0-14487 GCA_031362085.1 Bacteroidota bacterium
GTAAATGCATAATCAATCGTTACATTCTGAATTTTAAATCCGGCACCTCCACCCGGTTGATAGATCCATACTTTTTTTTGATTCAAAGTATCTCCATCAGCTAATGCTCTTTGAAAATTATTAATACCAGCACGCAGATAAAAAACATGATTGATATTAAATTCAAGACCTAGTTTAGGGTCTGCACTTACCGGGTCGGCACTTAATATCGTATTCCGCTGACCGTCAAATGTCAAATCAAAATTTGCTTCTGCCAGCAGGCTCGATTTTTTACCTAATTTAAACTCCCTTGCAGCACCTAAGACTAGTCTCGGGGCTGTAAGTTCAGTTGACTTAACTGGAATTTCATTGTTCGTTAAATACAAAACTTCTTTTTCACGTTCTGTAAATGAAAATGACCAAGCATTAAATGTGGTCGTAATATCACGGCCAACAATTCCAAACTTCCATTTTCCTTTACGAATCTGTAAACCGGCATCCAATCCAAAACCCCATGCTTTGGCAAATTTACCTACGCTGCGGTGTATCACTTTAGCATTTACACCAAATTGAACATCTTTGTTTTCCGTTTCTTTTATTTTTTGTGCAAAAGAAATTAAGAAAGCATAATCTGCCGAAGAGAATGCCTGTATATTGTTATAGTTGATAGAACCATCTGGTTCAACCAAAAAAAGAGTATTCATTATATCATCAACCGCAAAACGCAAACCCGTAACAGCCACTGTTCTTTTTTTATTTGCTGAAGGAAATGCGATACCTGCAAAATCGTACTTACCAATACCTGCAAAATATTCCGCATGCATCAGATTTAACTGCGGCACATCTTTTACATTTACCAGACCAGCAGGATTCCAATAGCTTGAAGTACCATCATTAACTGAAGCTATCTGTGCACCACCCATTGCAAGACCACGGGCACCAGCACCAATATTTAAAAATTCATTGGAATATTTTCTGAACTGTGCAGTGGCAGAATTAGAAATAAGCACAGTGATTACTGTGAGTTGTACAAGGGTTCGTTTCATTGATGATGATTTCTGATAAGCGATACGTTTTTGGTTTTCTCAAGGGTTCGGATAAGGCTTCAAAAATAGTTTTTAACTGCGGGATTTCATAACCCCGGCACAAAATAGCATACCAATTGATAACGAATTTGATAGAAAAAAATTGCCGCCTTTCTTTTCCTTTTGAATTCTGGCTTACTTTTGACCGAAATCACCGATTTATACTATGACTCTTATAGAAGAATTACGATGGAGGGGCATGATACAGGATATAATGCCGGGCACAGAAGATCAATTGAAAAAAGAAATGACTACCGCCTATATTGGGTTTGACCCTACTGCAGACTCATTGCATGTGGGCAGTCTTGTTCAGATCATTATTTTAAAACATCTTCAACTGTCGGGACATAGACCAATTGTACTAGTTGGCGGAGCTACAGGCATGATTGGCGATCCATCTGGAAAAAAAGAGGAAAGAAAATTATTGTCTGAAGAAGATGTAAATTATAATGTGGATTGTATACGAAAACAACTTTCACAATTTCTAAATTTCACATCTGGCAATAATGCAGCTTTGCTTGTAAATAATGCAGATTGGTTCAAAGGAATTACAACCATTGAGTTTTTAAGAGATGCTGGAAAATATTTGACGGTTAGTTATTTGTTAAACAAAGGATTTATAAAAGACAGACTGGCACAAGATCAGGAAATATCATTTACCGAGTTCAATTACATATTGATGCAGGCTTATGATTTTATGTGGCTCTTTCAACATCATAATTGCAAACTTCAAATGGGAGGATCGGATCAATGGGGAAATATAACTGCCGGAACAGAATTGATCAGAAAAAAACTTCGGGGAGAAACATTTGGACTCACCTGTAAACTGCTAACTAAAACTGATGGAACCAAATTCGGTAAAACGGAAACTGGAAATATTTGGCTGGATGCAAATAAAACAACACCCTATCAATTCTATCAGTTTTGGTTGAATGCAAGCGATGAAGATGCCGAAAAATGGATCAAGATATTTACTTTCCTGAATCAGCCTGAAATAGAGCTTATACTTGTGGATCATAAAAAAGATGCAGCTAAACGATTTTTACAAAAAAAATTAGCTGAAGAGGTAACCAAATTTGTCCATGGCGAAGAAGAATTGATAAAAGCTATAGAAACAACAGAAAAATTATTTACCAACAACAATGTACCGGCCGAAAGTTTAAGTATTGAAGATCTTGAAGGGATGGAAGGGGTATTAAAAATTAATTTTGCAAAAGAAAAAATTAATGTTGGCATTGATGTGGTTTCTTTTTTAGCTGAAACAACTATTTTCCCCAGTAAAGGTGAAGCGAGAAAGATGGTACAGGCCGGTGGTGTAAGTATCAATAGAAAAAAAGCAGATTCCCTGCAAATAATAATTGATAATTCATTATTACTTCATGAAAAATACATATTAATACAAAAAGGGAAAAAGAATTACTACCTGATAGCTATCGCCTGATTTGTTTTATCCGATTACATGAAAAAAGTATATTTCATTAGTGGACTTGGTGCTGATAAAAGGGCATTCTCCTTTCTTGACTTATCTTTTTGTGAACCCATTTTTATTGATTGGATAGAACCCCTGAAAATTGAATCGCTCCGGAGTTATGCATTACGACTTAAAAAACAAATTACAGAGACAGATGCAATTGTTGTTGGCGTTTCTTTCGGAGGAATGCTTGCAACGGAAATGGCAAAGTCAGATTCAGGCATCAAAGCAATTATCATTTCCAGCAATAAAATAAAAAATGAGTTTCCTGCTATTTACAGAACGGGTAAATATTTCCCGATTTATAAATGGCTGCCCGAATCTGTATTAAAAAAAACCTCGTTAATCCGCAATAAATTTTTTGGTCCCACCGGGGTTAAACAAAAAGAAATTTTTCAGACTATATTAAATGATGCCAATACGGATTTTACAAAATGGGCAGTTCATGCTATTCTACACTGGGAAAATATGGAAATACCCAAAAACCTTATACATATTCACGGAACATCAGATAAACTTCTTCCATATCGCCTGGTAAAAGCTGATTTCACCATTAAAGGTGGCTCGCATTTGATGGTAATGAATCAACATCAGGATATTTCTGACTTACTTAAAAAGTTAATTGTTTAAAAAACACTCAGATTATTATTTTTTAGATTGATTTAATCCTGAATTTTGTTTTCCAGTTTCTATGCGGGTTTATATTATCATATTTTGCTTATCTATTTGCTCATTTTGTGTGGCTGGAGATACTACGACTAATTATGTAAAAATTAATTTCCTCTACGGCTCGAAACCATCAAAAGGATTTAAACAAACTGAACAAAAATATTTTGGTGGGTTAAAAGGTGGTCATGTAAATATTGAAGCCGGCGGCAGAGTGCTTGATTTTTTATGTGGAAAGAATCCTATTTTTCCCCAAAATAAAAAGCCGACCGGTGGTTATAAGCTGAACAAAACGGCCTATAAGAATGAAGAAAAAGATAAATGGGCAACTGTAATTGTCCCCGTTACTGAACAACAGTTTAATCAGCTCCAAAAAGTGTTTGATTCAGTATCTGCAAAAACTCCATATGACTACGCAATATTGGGTATGCGCTGTGCTGCAGCCAGCTACGATGTGCTGAGTGAAATTGGATTATTTAAAAAAATGCCAACCGAAAAAAATGTTCTCACACATTTTTACCCGAAACTTTTAAGAAAGAAAGTTTTGAAATGGGCTGAAGAAAATAATTATACAATTCTGAATCATCAAGGCCGTAGTTCCAGAAAATGGGAATCAGATAAAGGGTTTTTATAATTTTTTTATAACATTCCACATTTCATCCGCCACAAGCTGATTCCCTTTTGCATTCAGATGTACTCTGTCACTTGTAAGAATTCCTTTCTCCTTATTTTCCGGATTGTTCTTCAGGTTATAATCAAGAAAAGATTTTCTTAAATCAATCAATGGCAAATTATTCTTAAAAGCAAGTGTACGGATGATACTGCTGTAATAATTCAAATCGCCATCCTGTGCATTGCTGAAATCAGTCCGCTCACCTATTGCTGCCGGTGTACAAAGTGCAACTTTTATATTTTTTGCTTTAAGCTTATTGATTATTGCCTGATAAAATTTTTCAAACTTATCGGTATCTGTGCCCGTGCCGGAAGAAGATTTATGCCACACGTCATTTACGCCAATATAAATAATTACGATATCGGGATTTTTTGCTAAAACGTCCTCTTCTATTCTTAAATACAAATCATACACTTTGTTACCACTGATGCCGGCACCTACAAATTCATAGTTGTCATTCTTCCCTTCTGCTTTACACATGCTATCCACCCGCACAATATACCCACCTGCCTGCACACCGGCTTGTGTAATGGAATCGCCAAAGAAAACAACTTTATTCTTTTTTTGATTTACAAAAGACATAACAAGAATAACTGATAAAAGGAATACTATTTTTTTCATACCCTGAATTTGAATTCAAGATAAATAAAAAAAGTCCTGCACCCGCAGGACTTTTAAAATAACTCTTTTACACAGCTATTGTTTTTTCGATTCGTCTTTCACCGGTGCAAGATATTTTGCAAAAAACTTATCCATCGCATTATAAAAGTCTATCTGATTTTTTTCATTGGCAAAACCATGCCCTTCATCATTTTTCACCATATACTCAACTGAAACACCTCTTTTTTTCAATGCTTCCACCATTTGATCGCTTTCTGCTTTATTCACACGGGGATCATTTGCTCCCTGTGCAATAAATAAGGGTGTTTTAATTTTATCAGCATGCAATGCCGGAGAAACTTCTGCAAGTAAGACACTGTCTTTAACCGGGTCGCCTGCTAATTCAGTAAACATCGCTTTGTATGGTTCCCAATATGGAGGAATTGTTTTCATAAACGTAAACATATTAGATACACCAACATAGTCCACTGCTGCGGCATATAGATCAGGTGTGAAAGTAACTCCAGCTAATGTTGCATACCCGCCATAGCTTCCGCCATATATAGCCACACGTTTCGGATCTGCTATACCTTCGTTAATCAGCCATTTTACTCCATCTGTAATATCATCCTGCATTTTTTTACCCCATTGCTTTGCACCTTTCAGCCAAAATTCTTTTCCATACCCGGTAGAACCGCGGAAATTCATTTGCAAAACTCCATAACCACGGTTAGCCAGCATTTGTGCTTCGGTATTAAAACCCCAGTTATCTCTTGCCCATGGCCCACCATGTGGGTTTACCACAACAGCAATATTTTTCGCTTCAACACCTTTTGGTAAAGTAAGATACCCGTGGATAGTTAAACCATCTCTTGATTTATATTCAATCGCTTTCATAGTAGCCATATGTTCTTCATTCAACCAGGGAAATGCGTTAGCAAGAAATTTTGTTTCGCCTGTTTTTTTATCATAGAAATAATATTTCGCTGCCAGTTTATCATTCCCCGTCCACACAATGCATTTATCATCGGCATCGTTATTTCCATAAATACCAATTTCATATCCTTCAAATTTTTTCTTCATTTTATTATATTCATCCTCTGTTTCTTTATCCAGGAAATGTTGCTCACCTTTCCACGAAGTGTAATACACGGCAGTAAGAACTTTTCTTTTCTGAGAAAACCCAAGTCCGTTCACATCGTAATCCGGGTTACTGTAGAGCTCATTCATCTCTTTTTTAGCAGTAAGATCATATTCCACAATGGATGTTTTGTCCCGGCCAATATTGGTTGATACATAAATATTTTTATTATCAAAAGTAAAAAACTGGATTCCGAAATTATCTTTGAAACTTGTTGTAAGCAATGAATCAAATGGTTTGTTTTCGTCTGCCCGTTGAAAATAAGTAGTATTCACACCATCTGTTTTCGTTGCGATTCTTATTACCCCTGCATGGTCAGTAAACCAACTATCATAATTCTTATCATTTTGAAAAAGCACTTTCATTTCCCCGGTTTCAATATTTATACTGTATGGATCAAAAAAACGGGCATCCCTTTTATTCAACCCTATCATTATCTCATTTGCTTTGCCTGGCACATAACGCCAGCCATCCAGTATCTGAGTTCTTACTTTTGGGAAAGGAGTCAGGTTCTTTAAATCTTTTCCATCAATCGCAACTGAAAACAATTGAAAATTTTCATCACCACCTATATCCTGCAGATAAATTATCCGGTTACCCTTCCATTGATAATTATAAATATTTCGTACGGTATCATTGGTAACCGGAATACCGGTACTGTCAGAAATTTTTCTTACAAATACGTTGGTGTGACCGTTATAGGGACTGAGATAAGAAATGTATTCGCCATCAGGTGAAATATTCCAACCAAATTTTTCAGGGTTTTTAAAAAATTCTTCCACTGCTATCACAGGCGGCTTTGTTTCCACATCTGTTTTGTTTTTACATGCTGTAATGGACAAAATAATGATAGCAGCAACCATCAAATGTTTCTGATAAAATTTCATACTCGTTGATTTAATTTATTTAATACTTAATAAGATGAAGGAATGGAGACTTACAAAGGGTGAGAATAAATGTGAGACAAGATTAATGCATTTTCAAATAAAAATATCTGTATAAACATGAATACACAATATTTTATATGAATGGTAACAGATTTCGGGTAAGCAAAAGAAAATTTTTATTCAACATCTACCTGTTTTTTTATAACAGAACCATCGCTGGCTTCCATTAAAAACTTCCGCTCCTGCAAAAGATATCCGTTACCGTTTTCACAAAAATGGACTTTCATGTTTTCAATACTGATTGGATTACCTTCGGGTATATCGGCAATATTTGAATGAAGAATATCGTGGCCATCAACTATTACAACCAGGCCGCTGCCAATTGCTTCCATTTTATTTCCTTCTGTAATCAGCATGCCAGTATCTTCTCCTAAACCAATTCCGATACAACTTGGATTAGTGGCAATAGCTTGTGCCAGTCTTCCAAACCTTCCTCGTTTTTCAAAATGTGAATCAATAATTACTGAACTGATAAAACCCAGACCCGATGTCATTTTAACTTCGCCTTTTAAGTGTGCTCTTGTTGCATTGCCTTCATAAATCATTGTTTGGCTCATAGCCATAGCACCTGCACTGGTACCTGCAATTAAAAAATCTTCATCCTGGTAACGTTGCTTCATGATAGCAAGAAATTCTGTACCACCATCCGTTACACTTAATCGTAATTGATTGCCACCGGTAAACATTACCGCATCACATTTTTTTATCCGATGCAAAAATTCTTCATTCAATGTATCCTGCCGGTTGCGGATATGCATCACATCCACATTCATACAACCGATTTTTCCAAAAGCATTCAGGTAATGTTCTCCTACTTCATAAGGAATAGTGGAAGCCGTGGTGATGACTTCAATTCGTGCATGAATGCCGCCAGCTTCTTCCACTACGCGACGCAGAATACCGAGTTCAAAAAAATTGAGATTGTTGCGGTGAAACTCTCCGGTTTCAAGGTCAGTGCCTTTATCTTCGGCACCGCCAATTGCTATCAGTTTTCCTTTAGGAATACTCATTCAAAAGGGTTTGATTTTGACAAATATAATCGGAATGATAATAACGACTTTGAGTTTATATATAATATGTGGAAATGTGGAAAATTATGAAGTAAGTTGCTTTAATAGAATGAATCTATTTCCCTACTGAGAGGCAGGATCAGGTTCTTCAATACGGAGCTTACCGATTTCATTCTCTACTTTGTTTTTGTTTATAATAAAATAAACGATTACTCCAACAATTGCAATCAAACTACCCCATAAAGCAAACCATCCGGTGGATACAAATAAAAATATCCAGATAAGAATTGAAACAATAACCGGTATTGGAAATAATAACATTTTGAATGGCAAACCTTCTGAACCAAACCTGTTGCGGAGCAAAATAACTCCAACACTCTGCCCGATAAACTGTACAATTATCCGCATGGCTAAAATAGAGCTGATAACATCTCCCAAACGCATAAATAAGCTGAATATGAATCCGAGTGAACATAAGACAATCAAAGAAACATAAGGAAAGTTTTTTGTAGGATGCAATTTCCCAAACGCTTTGAAAAAATTTCCATCAATGGCGGCCGCATAAGGTACTCTTGAATAACCCAACACAACTGCGAACAAAGAAGAAAATGCAATGCAAAGAATCAGCACAGTAACAATTACTCCTGCCTGGTGGCCGTACAATTGCTCCATAAATGAACTTACAAGATATTTATTATTGGCATTGACAGATAACGGATCAATAACACCCGTAACGCTGATATTCATCAACAAATACAATATTGTAATGCCTGTGATAGAAATAAAAATACTTTTAGGAATATTTACTTCTGGCCTTTTTATTTCGCCACCTAAATGGCAAACATTATAATATCCTAAATAACTATACACTGTTTTTACCGAGGCTTGCCCTACGGCTGCCCAGAATGCATACGTAAAAAAAGATTCGCTACCGGTTGGCAATAATTTTACCGGGTGCTGATGGTTCATTAACCCACTTATAATTATCCAGAGGATTGTTAGAATAACAATTGAACCCATTACAACAGAAATTTTTCCGATGGCTTCGATTTTTCTATAGAGCAAAAGAAAAACAAGAATCACCAATGCACCAGAAACCATTTTTTGTTGCACATCAGTTAAATCCACCAGGTAAGTGAGGTATTGAGCAAAACCGATAGCACCCGAAGCAACAACCAATGGCGCTTGTATAGATGTTTGCCATACAAATAAAAAACTCATCAGTCTGCCACCTTTTTCTCCATATGCTATTCGGTGAAAATTGTAAGTACCGCCTGCCATTGGATATTTTGCACCCAACTCACTCCATGTCATGGCATCCATAAACGCTGTGAATGCACCGAAGATCCATGCCCATAAAAATAAACCATCCTGGAAACGGCTGATGACGATTGGCATTACTACGAAAGGACCAATACCTACCATATCAATCATATTGATGGATGTAGCCTGGAGTAGATTTATTTTACGATTGGTTAGTAGTATGGACAGAACCTAAAGTTTAAAGATGAAGTTAGTTCAAAAAATAAATTGTTCATTTTTTTAAATGTTCGCTTTAGTCCAAAAGGATTATAGTTTAGCAAACGCAGTAATCCCCTCCACCAACACATCTAAATTTTTTGTAGTCGTATATACATTTGGTGTCACACGAACACCATGAATGTTTTCCCAGTTGATACCCACAGCATGGACTTTATAATTGTTCAGTAAAAAACTATCAAGCTCTTCCGGTTTTTTTCCATCAACACTTACATTGCCAATGGCACATCCCCATTTAGGAGAGAAAGATGTGTGTAGTTTTACTTTCGGAATATTCTTTACTTTATCAAACCAGTAATTTTTCAAATAATGCAAACGTTTTTCTTTTCTCTCGCTGCCAATCATTTCATGAAATTCAATTGCCTTGCCAATCGCCTGCTCAATAAAGAAAGGCCGTGTGCCTAATGCTTCAAATTTCCGGATGTCATCTTTCAACGGATCATCCACAGCAAACATGGGATACAAATTTTTGATTTTATTTTTCCTTACATATAACATGCCACTGCCAATAGGCGCATACAACCATTTATGCAGGCTGGTAGCAAAATAATCCGCATCCAGATCTGGAATCTTAAATTCGAAATGAGCAAAACTATGTGCACCATCCACGATCACTTCTATTCCTCTTTTATGTGCCTCATGAGCAATTTTCTTTACCGGCAATATTTGCCCGTTCCAGTTAATGATATGTGTGATGTGAACGAGTTTTGTTTTTGATGTAAATGCGTTTACATATTGGCTTACTAAATAATTTTCATCCTCGCTTGGTAGTTCTAGATTTATCCAAACCATTTTTATCCCGTCACGTAATTCCCGTTGCTTATATGCATTCACCATATTCGGGTAATCCTGTTTTGTTGCTACCATTTCATCACCTGCTTTTAATTGCATACCAAAAATCACAGTTTCCAATCCTTCCGACGAATTCCGGTTAATCGCAATTTCTTCTGCATCACATCCCGCAAGGTTTGCCATATTTTTTCTTAGTGGTTCACGACCCTGATCTAAGATGCGCCACATGTAATAACTCGGCGCCTCGTTACAATAATCATAATATCTTTTCATTGCCTCCTGCACTGTTTTAGGTGCAGGGCTTACACCACCATTATTTAAATTTATAAGCGATGGCGATACAGTAAATGATTGTTGTATATAGTACCAGAAATCTTCCTCTGTTGCTAAATCCGTTGCTGAAATTCCTTCCGCATCTCTTAATGCACTATCCAGATTTTTTGCCCATGCCGGTTTGGTTATTGAAGTAAAAAATGCTGTTGCTGAGAATGCGCCAACTTTTTGAAGAAAATGGCGACGATTATTTATTGACATGGCTTTATTTTTTTGGCTTTATAAAAGTAGTTAAAAAACATCAGCATGCTGATAGTACAACTGTTGGCTGCCAAAATAAAAAAACCTACCTTCCAACTCTGTCTGACGGTAGGCAGGTTTAACTTTTTTATTATGAAAATACTCGAGATAAAAGTGCTGAAAGGACCCAATTACTGGAGTGTACGCCGCACCAAACTGATTCAAATGAAATTGGATCTGGAAGAACTGGAACAAAACCCAACAAATAAAATTCCTGGTTTCAGAGAAAGATTAGAAAAAATGTTTCCAACAATGATTGAACACCGTTGCAGCGAATCAGTACGTGGCGGTTTTTTTAAAAGAGTGGATGAAGGCACCTGGATGGGTCATGTGATTGAACATATTGCTTTGGAATTGCAAACCATTTCGGGAATGGATACCGGATTTGGAAGAACAAGGACACCTGATGGTGAAAAAGAAGGTGTGTATTATGTTGTGTTTAGTTATATGGAAGAAGATGCCGGAGTGTATGCTGCAAAAGCCTCGGTACGTATTGCACAGGCTTTAGTAGATGGTACGGATTATAATTTGGCAGAGGATATTCAGCAATTGAGAGTAATTAGAGAAGACACAAGATTGGGACCATCAACCGGATGTATAGTAGAAGAAGCTGCAAAGAGAAATATACCATTTATCAGATTGAATAAACAAAGTTTGGTGCAGTTGGGTTATGGGGTAAATCAAAAAAGAATCCGTGCAACAATTGCTTCCACTACTTCAAATATTGCCGTTGATATAGCCTGCGATAAAGAAGAAACAAAATTATTGCTGGAAGCTGCTGAAATTCCAGTACCCAGAGGAACGGTGATAAGAACTGAAGAAGGCTTGCTGGAAGCAATTGAAAAATTTAAGTACCCGTTGGTGATAAAACCCATTGATGGCAATCATGGAAAAGGAAATACAACAAACATTACTACATACGAGCAAGCCGTAAAAGCATTAGCTGCTGCAAAAGAGTATGGAAGAAATGTAATTGTAGAAAAATTTATTACGGGTTATGATTTTCGTTGTCTTGTAATTAACTATAAATTTATTTGTGCAGCACTACGTACGCCGGCAAGTGTAATAGGTGATGGAAAAAATAATATTCAATGGTTGATAGATGAAACCAATAAAGATCCCCGCCGCGGATATGGTCATGAAAAAGTTTTGACACAAATAACCATTGACCAGTTTACACAAAAAATGCTGGATGATGCCGGATATACATTGGATACCATTCCAAAGAAAGATGAAAGAGTCATGTTGAAACCAACTGCTAATCTTTCAACAGGAGGAACATCGACTGATGTAACGGAAGAAGTACATCCGGCAAATATTTTTATGTTTGAACGTATTGCAAAAATAATTGGCCTCGATATTTGTGGTATCGATGTAATGGCAAATGATTTAAGATCTCCTGTATCGGAAATAGGGGGTGCTATTTTGGAAGTAAATGCAGCACCCGGTTTTAGAATGCATATCGAACCATCAGAAGGTTTACCCAGAAATGTGGCTGAGCCGGTTGTAGATATGTTATTTCCTAAAGGCAGTGCAGGAAGAATTCCCATCATTGCCATTACTGGAACAAACGGAAAAACAACAACAACAAGATTGACTGCACATATTGCAAAGAGTGCTGGTAAAAAAGTTGGATACACAACAAGCGATGGAGTATATATACAAAATCAAATGATGATGAAAGGCGATTGTACCGGACCTATTTCATCAACATTTGTTTTAAAAGATCCAACCGTTGATTTTGCTGTATTGGAATGTGCCAGAGGCGGAATACTAAAAGCCGGTTTGGCATTTCAGAATTGCGAAGTAGCAGTTGTAACGAATGTTGCAGCAGACCATATGGGTTTGGGTGGTATTCATACCCTTGAGGCGATGGCAAAAGTAAAAGAAGTTGTTCCTGAAACTGTTTTCCCCCATGGTTATGCCGTATTAAATGCAGATGATGATTTAGTATATAAAATGAAAAATGATTTAAAATGTAATATTGCCTTGTTCAGTATGGATGAAAATAATCCACGTATAAAAGAGCATGCTGCAGAAAATGGACTGTCCTGTGTGTTTGAAAATGGATTTGTAACCATTATGAAAGGCAGTTGGAAAATAAGAGTGCTGGATGTAAAAAAAATTCCATTGACTTATGATGGCAAAGCCGTTCATAATATTAATAACTGCCTGCCGGCTGTTTTGGCTGCTTATCTTTTTCGTGATATAACAATTGAAGATATCAGAACCGGATTGCAAACATTTATTCCGAGTGAAAGTTTAACCCCCGGCCGATTAAACTTTTTCCATTTTAAAAACTTTACCATACTTGCCGATTTTGCGCATAACCCGCATGGATTAAAATTACTTTGTGATTTTGTGAGTAAGCTTGACTATACTTACCGAATTGGAGTAATCAGTGGCACCGGGGACAGAAGAGATGAAGACATCAGAGAATTAGGAGAAATCTCTGCACAGCATTTTGATGAAATTATTATCCGATGTGATAAAAACTTAAGAGGCCGAACAGCCGATGAAATTATCAATTTGCTTAAAGAAGGAATAGAAAAAATAAATCCGAAAATTCCGGTTGTTACTATTCCGGATGAAGATCAGGCCCTGGATTATATTTATGAAAACCCAAAACAAGGTGCTTTATATACAATTATGTGTGATGTGGTAGCAAGAGCATTGGATAAAATAAGAGAATTAAAAGAACGAGAGGAAAAAGAATCAGATAAAAAAGTATTGGCATAATGACTAAACAAAAAGCTGTTCTCTGCTTTACTGTTTTTATTGATATGGTTTGCTTCAGCATGCTGTTTCCTGTATTGCCGTATTTTGTAAAAGAAATGAATATGCCCGATGTGTTTGTGGGTATTTGTGTTGCCATCTTCGCTTTGATGAATTTTATTTTCGGTCCCTTGTGGGGTGGCATGAGCGACAGAAAAGGAAGAAGACCTGTAATGCTGCTGAGTATCTTCATCACATTTTGTTCTAATATATTACTAAGTTTTGTTTCTGGTTCAACCACTTTATTTCTTGCCCGATTTATTGCTGGTATTGGCAGTGCCAACATAAGTGTGGCGCAGGCATATATGGCCGACATATCTGATCATAAAGACAGAATTAAAAACATGGGAATGATCGGAGCTATGTTTGGAATTGGATTTATCATCGGACCATACATTGGTGGTGTTTTAAAAGACTGGAGTGGTACTGGTTCCGTATTTTGGGTAGGCATGGGAGCTGCTATTTTAAATGCATTGAATTTATTAAGCGGATATTTATTTTTAAAAGAAAGTAATCAGCAAATTGATCCGGATAAAAAAAGAAATCTTAACCCAATTGATCCAATACTAAAATGGATAAGACAGCCCATTTTTAAAGATTTGATGCTTTTATTCTTTTTATATGTAGTTGCTTTCAGTATTATGCAAATTACCAGCGGTTTGTTATGGAAAGAAAAATACGGGCTTACCGTTAAAGAAGCGACTTATGTTTTTGCATTTATCGGTGTTACATCTGCCATATTCCAGGGTTTGTTAATTGGAAAAATTTCAAAAATATTTTCTGCAAGTAAAATGATTATTGGTGGTTCCATTATTATGGGGCTTAGCCTCGCTGCAATCCCTTTACCACCAAAAGGAATGTTTATACCCTGGGAACTTGTAGCATGTGGATTTTTATCATTTGGAAATGCATGTATTACTCCGGCTGTTACAAGCTGGCTCAGTAAAATTGCACCCCCAGCCAATATTGGTCAGGTGCTTGGGGCAAATCAGAGTTTTTCATCGCTGGCAAGAGTAATTGGGCCACCCATGGGAACCTCGCTATTTTCATCACATTTCAATCTTCCGTTTTATATCAGCGGGTTAATTATGTTTTTACCGTTGATTATTATTGTAAAACTTAAAAACAAACTCTAATTCCATTTGGGTTAAATGGGTTCAAAGCCTATTTTTGCAGCCCTGTCTGAAAATAGACAATGGTAATGACCCATGGTGTAATGGCAACACTACTGATTTT
>JANLSA010000048.1:0-5457 GCA_031362085.1 Bacteroidota bacterium
ATAAATCTAAAATCTAAAATCTTCAATCTTAAATTCTAACTGTGCCGATTTTTTTTCAACAACAAATCAACGAAACCACCCGGCTGGGTATCTGGAAGATTGAAGAGACAGAAGAATTCTTTAAAGCCAATGTGCCCCAGCACCGCGATGTAACACATCCGCATAAGCGGCTTCAGCATCTTGCAGGACGTTTTTTACTGCAATACCTTTTTCCTTCATTCCCTTATGAGCTAATCCAGATTGCAGATACAAGAAAACCCTATTTGCCAAATGAAGAATTTCATTTCTCTATTTCGCATTGCGGCGATTATGCTGCAGCAATTGTAAGCAGTAATAAACGAGTGGGGATTGATATTGAAATTCCGGTGGAAAAAATTTCGGTTATTAAGCATAAATTTCTGAGTCCGAAGGAACATGAATCTTTTAATCTTATAGAACCTGACAAAGGCAGTATCCCTTTTGCAACTTTACTTTGGTCGGCAAAAGAATCTGTTTTTAAATGGTATGGAGATGGGGGTGTTGATTTTCGTAAGCAGATTCAATTATTGAAGCAACATGAAGGAAACGATACAATAGATTGTTTCTTTTCGAAAAATAATGCTGAGTTGATAATACATTACAGAGAGTTTGAGCATTTGGTGCTGGCGTGGGTGGTGTCATGATTCTTCTCCATTTCCTTCCTCCAGCAAATTCAAATCTACCGAATCCATACCGGCAATGCCTTCAATGGAACCGCGGACATGCGCAGCACTCAATAAAACTTTATCCAGTTGCTTTTCCCGTTGCTTCCAGAGTTTTTCCATGGCATCCCTTTCTCTTTGAATAGAAATTTTCATACTCATAAATCCCTCACGAAGTGCTTTCCATTGTTCAGCAAATTCTGAACTGGTGAGATAATTATATAACAAGTGCATTTTATCGCCTTTGTTATCCTGTGTTTTTGCGGCATTATAGATTTTAATGATGGCATCACGCAGCATAAATGAAACTGCTTTTACTTCACTGAACGAACAAATCCATACGCCATCTTTTTCACCAAACTGGTTCATGTCTTTTGGCATTGCCTGTGTTACTAATACTGCAACATCAGCACCCTGGCTGCGCATATCGGCTTTTAATTTTTCAATCCAGTCACCACCAAAATCTTTTGTTCTTTTACTTTCATAAATAATTTTACCACATTCCTGACCGAAATTATTTCTTACAGTTTGTATGCAATCTGCGCCGCGAACACCTTTACCTACTTCAGTTATCATATCAAAAGGAAATGCAATCCTTAATATTTCTTCTAATAACAGTTCCTGTGCTTCGCCCTGTGTTTGCATACTGCCCTGTTCGGCCTTTCGTTTCATTTCTTCTGCCAGCTTTCTCTGCACTTCTAATTTTTCTTCCATTTCTTTTATCCGCAGATTGAATTCAGTTTCTTTGGCTGCAATTCTTTGTTCTTCCAGTTTCCTGATTTCTACTGAGAGTTTTTCTCTTTCCTGTTGCAATGTTTTTTGAACAGATAATTCAAGTTCTTCTTCTTTGGTTTTCAGTTCCTGTTCTTTTTTTAAAAATTCAACTTGTTGTTGACGGGCTGCTTTTAATTTTTCTTCGTTGTCTTTATTATTTTGTTCCAGCAGGCGTAGTTTGTTTTCAAAATCACCCGCAATATTTTTTCTGAGTGCTTCTTCCGTTTCTTTTTGAATTTTTAATTTCTCCGTATCAAATTCTTTTTCTTTCTGCTTTTGCCATTCCATCATTTTAGTCCGCAGTTCTTTCTGCACTTCTTCACGAACAGCATCGTTAGCTTCAAAAACAGTTCCACAGTTCGGGCATTTTATTTCGTTGCTCATATTTTTTCAGTTGTAATAAAGTTAAGTGATTAAATAAAACCACCCGCAGGTTCTTCCGGTTTGTCTTTCCAGTAATAAGGCGTAGTAGCCAGGTGACCAATTAAATCAAATACGGCTTTGAGAATAAGAAAGGTAAGCCCCGGCTGCCAATGAAGAAACTGGGGCAATAAAATAGTTAAATGCATCGGAACGATACGCAGGTAAGGGATGAAAAACATTTTGGTGATACTCCGTGGTACATTTTTGTAAATCGTTTTATTCTGAATAAACTGAACGAGTGAACTGAACAGTAAACCCAGCAATGCGATTTTCAAAACAGAAAAATCAATGGCTGTAAACTTAAAGTAGATAGCTATGAAAACGAGATAGCCAAGATGAAAGCCACCATAATGGACAAGAAAGAAAAAAGACAGGCAGCCTTTTGCTTTGCCGGGGCTGGGCACATCATTATTTATCGTGAAATTGCCAATTTCTACATTATGCAAAGTGAGCATATCAAAGAAATTAAAAATGCCGATGATTACACTTTGCAGCCAGAATATCCATATCAATGTGGTATAATAATTTGGATCATCCCGGTATTCAGCAATTAATAGAATGTTGAATGCCATCAATGCCCAGAATGCCGGATCTTTTAAAATTTTTTGTAAAGGTTTCATGCTGTCAATTCAATTCTGAATGTAGTTCCTTTGCCTGCTTCGGATTGTTTTACATAAATACGGCCTTTGTGAAATTGTTCTATGATGCGTTTGGATAAACTTAATCCTAATCCCCAGCCACGTTTTTTTGTAGTGAAGCCGGGTTTAAATACCCGGGTAAAATTTTGTTTACTCATTCCTTTTCCGGTATCTATCACATCAATGATTGTTTTTTTGTCTTTACTGAATATATCAACAATTATATTTCCTTTTCCTTCCATTGCATCCAACGCATTTCTTAAAAGGTTTTCTATTACCCAGTCAAACAACGGACCGGATATCATTGCTTCTATTTCATTTTTGCTCTGTGTGTTTAATATAAAATTTATTTTACCGGAAGAACGTTTACGCATATAATCAACCATATTGCTGATCTGTGTTACAATATTTCTTTTTTCGAGCTGTGGTGTACTTCCTATTTTTCCAAAACGATCGCTTACCAGTTGTAGCCGGATAACATCTTTTTGCAGTTCATTTACAATTTTTTCATTTGCCGGATTTTCTTTCAGCATTTCCACCCAACCTTCAAGCGATGATACCGGTGTACCAAGCTGATGTGCCGTTTCTTTTGCCATACCTGCCCATACCTGGTTTTGAGTGGAGCGGTAGCTGCTGCGGAGTGCCAGCAGTGTAATAAGAATAAATAATCCTACAATAAATAACTGGACGATAGGGTAGTACTGTACTTCCTTTAATAGTTTTGAATCACCATAATAATACCGGTTATGCCGGGTAGAGTCAACCGGGTCAATCCAAATGACAGGAACATTTTGTGATTTAAACTCACGTAATTTTTTTTCTACAAAAGATTTATTCAGCGCATTGACAGAATCGAGGTTTACATATTCAATGATGCTGTCCCGTTCGTTTGTTTGTATAATCGGAATCGTCTTATTCTCTTTATTTTTAAAAATGATATAGGATGCGAGTTTGGTATCTGCATTTTCAGGAGTACTTACCAGCGATTGCACTGCTTCTATCCACATTTCCACTTTCTGCCTTTCTTCTTTTGCAATTTTTTTTGCCAGGTACTGCGAATAGAAAATAGTACCGGTAACAATACTAATAGCTATAATAGCCAGTAAGGTCCGCCAGTTTAATAATTGGTGAAACATCACCGAATTTAGTGAGGATATACCGGGTTGCCTTATTTTTGAGAACAAAAATTTTATTTTGAATCAACAGCCCAAAGTTTCAATCGTAATTCTTAACTGGAATGGTCAAAAATACCTTGAGCAATTTCTCCCATCAGTGCTTTCTTCTGATTATTCAAATTTTGAAATTGTTGTGGCGGATAATGGCTCAACGGACAATTCGGTTTCATTTCTTGAATCAACATATCCCGTTATCCGCATTATAAAACATAATGAGAACTATGGTTTTGCGAAAGGCTACAATGAAGCATTAAAACAAATTGAAGCCGATTATTATTTTATTTTGAATTCGGATGTTGAACTATTACCGGATTCATTAAAGCCACTGGTCAATCTTCTGGAAAGTGATAAATCAATTGCAGCTTGCCAACCGAAGCTGCTCACATTTAATAATAAAAAACTATTTGAATATGCTGGTGGGGCAGGGGGCTGGTTAGATGCTTATGGATATCCTTTTGCAAAAGGAAGAATCTTTGATGTATTTGAAGAAGACAAAGGACAATATGATAACTGTGAACCCATTTTTTGGGCTAGTGGCGCAGCTTTATTTATCCGGTCTTCTGTTTTTCATGAAGTGAAAGGCTTTGATAATTATTTTTTTGCCCATCAGGAAGAAATTGATTTATGCTGGCGTATTCAATTGCTAGGGTATAAAATTTATTCTTGCCCCGCATCTGTTATCTATCATGTAGGCGGCGGCACATTGCCTAAAGGAAATTCATTAAAAACATTTTTAAATTTTAGAAATAACCGGATTATGCTTTCAAAGAATCTACCGTTTTGGAAAGCCGTTTGGGTTTTGTCAGTACGAGTAGGATTAGATGGGGTGTCAGCGTTAAAAGGATTATTCTCAGGCGATACAGGATATTTTATTGCCATTCTTAAAGCTCATTTTGCTTTTATTAGCTGGTGGCTATTCCATCGGGGTAAAAATTCACATTCTTTTCAAAGAAATAAACCTCTTTCAGGTTATTTGAAAAAGAATATAGCATGGCAGCATTTTGTGAGAAAGAAAAAATATTTTAGCGAGATTGTTTGCAAATAAGATTTTTATTTTCGCTTGAACCATTATTTTTGCAACTTAAATTATTCATTTATGGCTCATCAGTCAGAATATCAAACCGAATTTCAAAAAATTCAGGACAAAGATTTTACACATAGCTGGGTTTCATCTTCCAGTTTTCTTTTTTATTTACAAGGTGCTTGTCTTGTAGCTTTTTTGTTTGGCGCTAGTTATATGCTTTATACTAAGCGTTTTCACAAACCAGAAGTAAAGATTCAGGAAAGCTCACTCTATACACCGCAGTATAAGTAATCAATTTATATTTTTTTCAAATGGCGTCATTCCTTATTTTTGCCGCCCCACTTACGTTAAAACTACAGTGGGCAAACCTTAAGTTCTTTATCATTTGTCGAATTGAAATTTCGACACTCAGGCGAAAGTAGCTCATTTGGTAGAGCACGACCTTGCCAAGGTCGGGGTGGCCGGTTCGAGCCCGGTCTTTCGCTCCATTATCCATCAGTTTTGCTGGTGGATTTTTTTTCTTACAACTGTACCGAGTTCTTTTCTTTTACCCCGGTGGTGGAATTGGTAGACACGCAGGACTTAAAATCCTGTGGGCAGTAATGCCTGTACGGGTTCAACTCCCGTCTGGGGTACATATCACTTTGCAACTTTTTTTTTGAATCTGCCCAGGTGGCGAACCTGCCTGCCGGCAGGCAGGATTGGTAGACGCAACAAGCATATTTTATGATTACTGTTTATGC
>JANLSA010000295.1:0-15179 GCA_031362085.1 Bacteroidota bacterium
CGGATCATGAATATTATAATCTGTCCAGATAGCTGATGCTGTTTTTTCAATATGCTCAATGCCCCGGCTTCGTAAAGCTTCATAATCGAATGCAGTATCAGCAGGTTTACTCGTTGATATCATCATCAAATCATCCATTCTTTGATTGTTTTATATCATGTACCGTATGCGAAACCAAAATAGATGCCGGTTCTGATGCTTCCGCATAATGCTTAGTCAATTGAAATGATTCACCGCCATCATTACTTTGAAATAATTGTAACCCGGTTATATAATCCACATATTCCTGATCTTCGACTAATTTTACAATTTGCGATTCTGTTATTTTGCCTCCAAAATGAATATCCGCTGCAGATCCATTTAGCCAGGGAGATAAATAATTTTTCAATACACGATCTAATTCAGTTGAATAATAATTAAACTCATATCCAATTTTCATTTTTACTTCTAACCTGATTTGTATTGGCACATAATCTGGATTTTTAATATGATGTGTTGCCCAACCGGTTGAAAGTTTATTCAAAAAAGTCAGTATTTCATCCAACGTGTTTTTATCAAGCCTGGGCTGAAAAGGATTTACGGCATTTTGATTTGTGAGATCGGGTATTACTATAATTAATGTATGGCCGGCTTCGGCAAAAGAAATATCGGAAGCATGTGGAATACATTTTACTTTATATACTGATGGAAAATGCTGAAGTAATAGCCGTTCGTAATCCCAAACAGATATTGCTCTTTCTTTATGCCGCAGTCTTTCGCTTACTCGTGTATAATAAGCCTGATCGTTTTCCTGCATTTGACCTCCAAAAGATGCGTAAGGCTGCGTTATAGATTTGATCGCACCATTTTGTGTTTGCAGTTTTGCTACCATACCTGCCTTCAATGGTTTTTGCAAATGATGCGGATCATTTTCATGATCTTCAAATAATCCAATAGCCGCATTTGTTTTTACATCAATCAGATTGCAAACAGCATTCGCATCTTTTGCTATAGAAATCTTTAACCAAAGTAAGCCATCTGGCATTATTGTATTTTCCGTTGTTGCTTCTCTTGGAATAATTAATTTAACAACACCACTGGTAAGAAAATCATTGGTCGTATCAAAAATAAAATCTGTTGGCTTAAGTTTTTTCCAATAATTATCGCAAAGTACACTCCATTTTAAATCAACTTTCTGAAGTAAAGGATCTGCACTTCCTTCTGCACATTGAAACAAAATACATACAGATTCGTTAGCGGATATGCCTGACAATCCGATATAAAAATTTCCCTCACTATTATATTGCGGTAAAAGCTTTACAAAATTGCTAAAAAGTATTCCGGATTGTTTTCGTGCATAGGCATGTTCACGCATTTGCCCGAATGGGCCAATATGAAAAAATTCCAAATCTGTATCCGAATAATCTTTCAGTGAAAGATCGGTAAAAGATATTTCACCGGTAGATGCATTGTAATCAAGTGTGAGCCGTTGCATTTCAGGAGCAAAAGGTTCATTAATCGGGTTTTTATTTGATGACAGTACTTGTTTAGTAAATACTTCACGATACCGGCGAAAAAGAAAACCACGGTCCAATGCCAGGTGAAGAAACCCTTCTCGCAGAATAGCATCTGCTTCCTGATGTCTATTCGCCAGGTACTTCATTTTTATTAACGGGGCTATTTTATAAATATTTTCAAGCATTGCGAATTTTCCGGATATGCTGAATTGTTTTGATTTATAAGCCAACTCCTGACGGATCGTAGTACCACTTGATCGAAAAATAATTTCAGAAAAATCTTCAGGTAAAACAAGCCGGTTTATTTTAACAGACCGGGCATCTTTTAAAAAACGAATATGAGTACTGAAATTGTCTTCATCTTTTTTTGTCGCATCCTGTTTATCAAATAAATACTGGGTGTTGTTTTTTTCTTTCCACCCTGCTGCATCTTTAAATGTTGCGTTTACAGTAAACCGGTGGTTATCGAAATCGCTATCAAAATATCCGCTATAATAAGCACCCAGGTTTGCTTGAGGTATGTTTTTCCATTCAATATTCAAAACAAGCTTTGCAAGTTGTTTTGAAAATATTTCTTCGCTTCCAATCCAGAAATTAGCACCATTCTCAGGCATAGGGCCAAAAGGCATAAACGGCTTTTTTGAATTCAATGATCCAAAATCGTTTTCCAATTGTAAATTGCTCATTCCTTTTACTTCTACATTAATAGTTCCGCTTGCCAGGTTTGCTTTTTTAAAATTATTATACCCGATTTTAAGCTTATTGTTGAACAAAATTTTTAAAACCGGCTTATTCGTAATATAACCGCTGCCATGTATTGCTGTGTTATAAGCAACTATGGCTGGTTCATCTGCAGCAACAGAAAATTCGATTGTCAATTCAGCGCTTTTATCAGAGAAGATTGTTATAACCGGGCTAACTGTTTTATGATCGGTCCATCCTTTTTCCGCAGTTACGCTTACATTTAATAATCCATGAATAGCATCACCGTTTTTTACATTTGTTATTTCGCCACTCAATTGCAGTTTTACTATAATTTTTCTATCCCCGTCCTTCATCAGTAAAACATCGCTTGCCAAACAAAAACCGATGTTGGACAATGGAAGAGCATCATGACCAAAAGCGTTCCATTTGAAATTATTTTTATCAAGCTCGCCACCCAGACCGTCAGCAGAGTTAGCAACGGATGCAAAACGCAAATGATTTTTATTGTTGACGTCAACCAACAACGATTTCATTTGCTCTACTTTGCTGTTGTTTATTATTATATCGTGAGTAAGTTGATAGACCAATTCTTTTTTTAAATCATCTTTACCCGCAGTTAGTTTTGTTTCGCTTGCTTTCAGCAATGCAGGTAAAGTGTTTTTCTTTAATTCAAAAACAACAAGTACTTTATCTGCAACTGAACTATTTTTTTTCAATCCAAGAACTTCATGGTAATAAAAATCAAGATGTCTGCCCGTAATGGTGTTCAACAAACGCTTAGGCTCATTATATAATTCTAAAAAACCAAGCAACAAGGAAATATGGGGTGGTAATATTTTTTTGTTTTTTAATTCTTCAAGTCTGGCCCATAATGCAGCAAAATCTGTTTGGTTATAGTTTAAAAGCTCCTGCCAGTTTCCGTCATCAGAAATAAGTTCAATTTTTTGTGGATTAGTTTGGTCGAAATATTTTATATCCCTGGAAATGGTAAAAATATATTCAAGCATGTCCCTGGTTGTTCGGCTATCAACCGGCGCATTTTCGGGATGCAACATAGCTGGCATACGCTGTATTTGAGCCTGCCCATCACGGTTAGAAGAAGAAATATTTTTTGTTCCGCTGCTCATACTGTTTTATTGTGCGCCTCTGTTAAATAAAATGGATATACCAGGTTATGTCTTGTATTGGTAATAATAATACTGTAATCAACTACTATATCAATTCTACCATCATAAATCATTGCTGTGTCTAATTTTATACTTAGCAATTTTATACGCGGTTCAAATAAATCAATTGCTCTTTTTACTGTCAACCGGAGTTCAGTTGAAACAGTTGCATTCATAGGTTCAAAAACAAACCGATCCAGATTGCACCCATATAAGGGTTGTAAAAAACGTTCACCAATTTCTGTTGATAATAAAATTTCAAGACTCTTTTTTATATCTTCTTCTTCAGAAGTCATCAGCAATTCTTTTGTTGCTTTAAGAAAAGTAGGAGGGAAACTCCAACCTCTTCCCAAAAAGGAACGTTCTGTATTATTGTTAGTTGCCATTTTTATTTTTTTAAAAATTATCCACCAATTTGAACTGTTGGCTCTCCTACCACACCAGCTGCACCACACAAACAAGTATCGCTTGTTCTTAAAGCAGGTTTGTTTCCAATTAAAACAGTAGCACTTCCCATAGGAAAGATGCTTACTTGCAAGTGTGGTGTATTGGCGGGTATAGAGCAAATATGTGTATCTGTTGCAACTGCTGCCGGCATACTTCCAATTAATACAGTAGGTGTGCCGGGGCCTGCTACTACACCACCATGTGTTGTCTGATCGCCTACTCTTATTGCACTTGCCATAATATTATTTAAACCTCACCCTTTATCCCTCTCCAAAGGAGAGGGAATGGAAGGCTTTTAATTTATTTTAACCATTGCTCCTTTCATTTCCAAGATGCCGCTGCTTTCTATTTTTGCACTTGCACTTGCTTTCATTTCCAATGTTGTATCGGCTTCTGCTGCTAAAGACAATGCCCCGATTTTAAATTCTGTTGCTGCCGTAATTTCTATCGCCGATTGACTTATTATTTTTATACCACTATCATTCATTTCAATTTTATTGCTGTTCATATCTTCCAGCACAATTCCTTTTTTATCGTCGCTGATGGTTATTTTATTTCCACCCGGAGTTTCAAATACAATTTCTTTTTTTTCATCATCAAAAATCATAAGCATTTTTTCACGGGAGGTATAACCTTTTTTATGATTATCGTTTGATGGCGGTAATGGTGAAGGCAATGCAGAACTGTTAAGCATACCGAGAATTACAGGTTGACGTGGATCGTCATATAAAAAACCAATAAGGACTTCATCATTTATTTCCGGACGAAAGAACATTCCTCTTTCATTGCCGGCATCGGTTTGTGCAATGCGAGCCCATACCCCATCATCTTCAGCATTGATATAAGGAATTTTTACCCGAACTCTGAATTCGCCTTCCGGATCTTCATTATCGGTAATAATGCCCGTATGCAAACCAATTGCACCCGGTAATAAACCACCTGCCTTGGGTGCGGTAATTTGTGGCTCATTAAAAAACCAATCTATAGTATGCCCGAATTGTGCTTGTGTAATCCAACCTTCAGCTGAATTAAAATCCTGTCTCACTCCACTTACAAATGCCGTTCCGTTAAACCGGTCACCTAAACCATTTAATTCTATCATATCCCCCGGGTTAATAGTTGCAATACCAGAAAATTTAACACGACCTCTTATTTTTGCCATCCGGCTTTTTAATAGTTGTGCATCAGCCCACATTTTTATTTCATCTGTAGCTAAAGAACCAGCATGATTAAGAATAAATTCTTCTTGTCCTGATGAATCAGATAATGTTGTGCCGCTAATATTTCCAAGAGAAGAAACAGTAGGTTCAGTTGCGTCTTGCCCGGCTATTGTTTGAGTTGCCATATCCCATGTTTTTGATTTCACAACTTTGTATTGTATACGGCTGTCCATTTCTGCATCCAATTCCAAAATAGTAGCGCCATATAAAAGTGAAAGCGACGCTTTGGCAGAAAAATCAGGGGCTTTGATTATTATTTTATCATCGTTGGTTAAAATGAGTTTACCGGCAACTTCGGCACGGCTTACGGCAAAATCCCAATCGGTACAATTATACTGAACCATTTCAGCATGGGAAACAGTTGTACTTTCAATATCTAAATCACTTGTTGTAAATCCACTTGCTTGTAATGCTTCTGAAATAATTGCATCATCAGTCATATCATGCCAGCAATTACTCCGGCGGGTTATGGTTGCTTTTACTGCTATATGTTTACAATCTATAATGAGTTGCGATGCTTTGTTATTTCGGATAGAAATGGATTGACTGGTAATAAGGCCTTTGAAAATGTTAACCTGATCATCTACATCACCAGCCGCTATTTCCAATTCATTTCCCGGAATAAAAAGCTGTTTGTTGCTTAATTCAAAATCACCTGAAGCTGCATCGCCATCCAACAAAACTATTTTTGCAAATGAAACCCTGTTTACAATCTTACTTACATGCACAGAAAGGATTTCAACCGTGCGGGGTATTTCTTCTCCCCCGATTTTAATTCTAAATTCGGCAACTGATTCAATGGCGGGTATCAATCTTTCCTCAGGCATTCTGTTTTTTTACTTTTATATTTTTATAAAAAGGGGGGAAAAATATTTTTGTGCCCGGCTGAATATTTCTGAAATCATTTAACCCATTGACTTTTGCTACTTCCAAATAATGTTTGTAATCACCATAGATAGAAAAAACCAGGGCGGGTAAACTGTCTCCTTCTTTTACAACACGTACATGGGTAAGGTCCGGTGATTGTGCTTTGGCAGCGGAGTCCCGTTGTTTTGCAGAAATAGCTTCAACAAATGTGGCATTGATGATAGCTCTTAAAGGGGTACCATCCTGGTTAAACATTTTATAGTTAATAGAAACAGATTTCAAACATCCATGAAATATTTCTGGATCGAAACGAAGTAAATGAAGTTTTCCCCAATAAATTTCCACATATGTAGGGCGATGAATAGTTGAATCGTATCCACAAGCATTATAAAATTCAGTAATCTTAGCAGCTACTGATATTTCTTCACCGGTTGCGCTTTTTAAACCACCGGAAGCTTTTGTACCATCAATATAAAATTTAAGTGCAAGTTCCATAGGGGTGGCACTTAAAAATTTTCCTTCATTACCGGTTTGACCCACAGTTGATGTATGATCAATATTCGTGTTATAATTTACCGTAAATTCTTCTGGATTAATAAATGCTTTAAATATTTTGGGTGGAGCTCCGCTATGATCAATCTTCTGATACCCTTTGATCTCCACTTTTAATAATTCCCCGCTATTTAAAAAATCAAACATCAGCGTTCATTTTTTTGATTAATAATTTCCATCACCTTTTCTACACACTCTTTTATTATTTCATCCTTACTTCCACTATTTACAGTAGCAGCTAAACTACCAGTACCTGAAGCATCTTGTGTTACTTCAATATTTATTTCTATTTCATTTATTACAATTGCCATACTTTATTTTTTTTAAAATCCGACGGATGCAGAAACAGAAATATTGCCTCCCAATAAATCGCCAAGCCCTATTTGTTGAAAATGTTGATAGGCCAATTCAATTGTTTCAATGACAATGGTGTTTTGTTCTGCATCAAAATCCGTAACACTCCATTTTACAGGGTATGCATTAAATACCTGCCATACAGCTACGGGTAAATGCAAATCATTTAATAAAGTAATAATGACATTGGCTGGTTCAAACTGAAATTTTTCAACCGCATTACGAACCCAATTGATCATTAATGATCCCATAAACATTCCTCTTTTTAAAACAAGCTTGCCATAGGTAGGCACACCCGGCATTTGATGTTTAAATCTGTTTTCGCCACCTTCAGTTATTGCTTCGGTTGAAATATCCACGCTTAGTCCGCTTACACTTTGAAAACGAAAATCCTGTGGTGTTTGCGGAAACAATTCAATAACCACTGCAAAGTGGAAACCAACCGGTGGATATTTAAATAGATCTAACGGATTCATGAAAACAGTTTCATTTGTTTTAAAAACAGATTTAATGCATGAGGCTGTATCCGAATTTTGCAATTCAGATTACCTGATTCGTTGGAAAGGACTTTTAATGATTAACCATTTTCTATTGTTAATCCTTCATGCGCCAGATCCAGTTGTTCAATTGCTACCTCGCTGCCATCGGCTTTAAGATCGGTGCTTTGAACTTTTAATGGAAAAGCATTGTGCACTTTCCATACGACTACCGGTTCATGTTTTTCATTCAGCAAACTGATCGTGAGGTCACGTCTGTCAACCGTATTGAGAGAAATTGAATTAAGCCATTTGTAAAACTCATTATCACCTTTAAATACTCCGCGTTTGAGAGTTATATTGCTGTACTCCCGCATGCCAGGCATTTTAATTTTACTGAATTCGGGAGAAATGCCATCCCGGTATTCTATTACTTTATTTTCAATATTAAGTCCACTAACTTCTGAAAACCCAATATTCGTTCCGCCCCACTCCACCCGGAAATGAAATTTAGGTATGGGATAATTTGCCATGATTTTTAGTTTTAATTTTAATGATTAAGATTGTGAAAAGCAAAATGATTGCAGTAATCCGAATTTTGTTTTTAGTAAATTATGATTCCTGCAATTTGTGTGAAAATTTAAGTATGATAAATTCTGCCGGACGAACAACTGCCATTCCTATTTCCACATTTAATCTTCCTTCAAGAATATCGAGTGCTGTCATCGTTACACCTAATCCTACTTTTACAAAAAAAGCATGTTCGGGTTTTGCACCTGCTAATGCACCTGCACGCCATTGTTTCAATAAAAAATTTTCAATCATACCTTTTACTCTAGCCCATGTATTTGCATCATTCGGTTCAAACACGACCCACTCAGTTCCTTTTTTTATTGACTCTTCAGCAAAATTGAAAAAGCGGCGAACTGGAACATATCTCCATTCATTATCATTTCCCGCCAGTGTACGGGAGCCCCATACTAATACACCTTTGCCATTAAAATAACGGATAGCATTTAGCGTTTTTCCTGAAGTAGCATCCACATTCATATTCATCTGATCCTGATGTGTAATTTTTACTACGGCTTCTGTTACATAACTCAACGATTCATTTGCGGGGGCTTTCCAAACGCCACGACTGCTGTCAACTTTTGCATAAATACCTGCAACCGGACCAGATGATGGAACTGTAACTGTAATTTTTTGAACCTCTTGTTTTACCTGATTGTATAATTCTGTATTGGGTATTTTGAGTCCGCTAATAATATTTGCCTGTATGCCTGCAGCACCTGTTGGTGTATTCACAAGATGGCTCATGCGCAAATCTTCTATGTCTGTATCTGCAGGATCATCTGCTGTTAATTCTGTAGTAACGCCTGCTGCAACTGTAACGTATTTGATTTTTAAATCTGCTTCGTCGTACCGGTAATTCAAAATTGTTTTCAGATTTGGGAAATAAGCAGCCCCATATTTTAATCTTTCAATATCACTACCTAAGGGTGCCCCGTCAGCTCCCCGGAATGAATCGAGGGTGGATGTAACAATACCACTTGCTCCTGTTTTTTGTTGAACATCCATTATTACAAACCGGTCCTGCAATGATGCACACTGATCTAATGCGGACTTCATTAATGAATAAAAATTTGCATCACTTAGTGCCTGTGCATCTGGAAATAATAACAGTGTCGGTTCATCAAATGCAGCGATTTTATTTAAACCCAATGTTAACCCTTTGGTTGCATCGCCTATTTCCGGTGTTGCAGAATAATCGCCAGTGGAAACAATATAACAAGGACCTCCACCATTGGCAAAATACATTTGCAGGGAATAATACATTTTAAATTTACTCTGTGTAGCAGTATCTATATCGGGTTTAAATGTTCTTGTCGTTATTCCATTTACAGTCGTATCTGTAATAGTTACACTTAATGCTGTTTCTTTCTGTGCTTTTCCAAACAATACTTCATATTCCAGTAAAGAAGTAATCCGTACCGGATCAACAATTGCTTTTCCATTATAGGTTGCCATTTCAGTGTAACCGATAAAAGCGGGAATTGCTGTCTCCACTTCGGCGATGGAAGGTGGAAAGGAAGGTATTTCTTTTATATACACTCCCGGGGTTTTAAAAACGTCTGCCATGGTTTTGAGTTTAGTTGTTTAATAATTTTTTTTATTCAATGGTTATATGGTAACATAGATATCCGAAAAAATCTTCCCTCCTTCTTCTTTTAAGGCTTGCAATGATGCGTTCGGTAAATGAGCAATGATTTCTTTATTATTCTGATCGGTCATTTTTATTCCGGTAATAACATCTTCCGTAAATGGTAGCGGGTTTTTAGAAGATAGTATTAACCGTTCATTGGTTGATGTGGCTTCGGGAACAAATTCGATGGTGGTGCCATTTGCTTTTTTTATTTCAACGTTTGTAATGCCTGTGCTGAATTTTTTTAAAACATTATATCGCCAGATAGCTTGCCTGTTTTCAAAATGAATTATATACTTTTTGAAACTGACAATATTATTGTTGTTGATAAATTTATACGTATTGCTAAGTGTTGGTTGATGAAATATTTCCACAATACCAAAAATATCCTGTTGGTCGGAAGCGTCTGCTGAATAAAAAGTATCTACGGAATTATTATTGCCTTCTACAAAAAAACCGGCTCTGCCATGTGAAGCTTTTTTTAAATCGAAACTGAAATTAAATTTTCCGGCATTATTATCTAAAACCTGAACTAATTTTTCGCCAGAATCAGTAAAAATAATTTCTCCTTTACGGCTGGCGGCTGTGCTACTGTGAGTAAACTGATAGGTATTGAATTTAATTTTTTTTATATCGCCACTTCCTGCCTTACGAACTATTTTATCTTTTACAAGATTCAACGAACCCTCAGCACTGCTGTTTTCCACCAGGTTATTAAAATAGAAATTTGAATTATCGTTTCCGGTTTCTCCTAACTTTGTAAAACTTTGAAACAATTTATTTTTTAATACCAATAAAAAAACAAGCCTGGCATTATCTGGTAATGGTGATCTTAATATTTCATTGACACCACTTTTATTTGTTCTTGCAAATATTTTACATCCCGTATCCGTTGCTATAAACCGGAGGCCCAGTTTTGAGAGCATTACAGAACATTCCAGAGAAGGAATAATTGCAATATCCCTGCACAGCTTATCGGTATAATAATCGTGCAAAAATCCGATTTCAAATAAGGATGTATATTTTATTTGAATCATAAAAATGTGTTGCTACTAATCTTTAAATTCAAACATATTATTTGCACACTTTCTAATTATCACGTATGGTAACTTCTGTAATTGGTGGTGCTTCCATCTTGGGTTCGGAGTCAACAAATGATATAGTGCGGATTTTGTAAACTACATTTGGCATATACTTGGCGCCTAAGGCGGCCCACAGGTTATTTTGCTGTTCCATTGTTAATGTATGCAGATTGGCAATGATCTTTCCAATCTTCTGCCAGCTTTTTCCGGCTTCAACTTTACTGTTTAAATGTGGAAATCGTTCCTCATCAAATACAGAGTTGGTTTGAAAAAAACTAATTATGTAAGAAAGTAATCTTAGGTCTGATAAATAGTTTTCTCCCATTGCAGAAAACAAAAGATAGGTGTTCAGATTAACCGGTGGATTAAAATATTGCACCTTATCATTCACTCTGCCAAAATACGATTGCGAGTCAGCAATACGATCCTCTTCTATATTCACCAGGGTCAAAATAATTTTAAACGATTCGCCACCCTGATTGCTGATTGCAAAACTTCCATCCGTTTTCATCAGTGAAGAAGGTAAAACAGCAATTTCATTCCGGAACATCGCTGGATCTCTTTTTTCAATATACACTTTCAACTCATTTGAAATAAACTCTATTGCTGTTCGTAACATAATGTCCTTTTAGTGCTGATAAAAAAATAGTATAAAACCAATATTTTTAAGATTTTAAAGATAAAGTCAAACTAAGATGCAATCCTATACCACGAAAGAGGTATTTTTTTTCCCCATCGTCAACGCCTTTCCTTATTTTTATATTCATCAAAATCATCATTTATGTCACCACAAACTACCAAAGCTTCCACTTTTCTCTTATTCCCCTGGGGATTATTATCAATTGTATTAGTACTGGGGCTTAATCTTACTTTAAATAATGAATGGTTCAGCAAAAACTGGAGTTGGATTGCGTTGGTATTAATAATACCAGCCGCTATTTTGGAGAATTTTAAAGTAGGTTATTCTACCATGCGGATCATGTTTATGAAAGTTGTTTATTCTTTGATTTCTTTTTTGCTGGTAGGTATGGCATTTGGTTCTGCACTTACAGGGTACCATATAGAAAAATTTCAGAAGTTACAAAATGTAAAAACGATAAGCCTGCCCTGGTATGTATTACTTGCGTTAGGTGTACTGCTGATGATACAGGTGGCACAATTATTCAGTATGCTAAAAGCAGTAAAGAGAGAGTTTATGCAGATGGACCCGGATCAGTAAAATAAGACTCGCTTCTGATGGAGGAAGGAATTTTATAATTGTTTAAGAGCTGCTTTAAGAAATGGCAGGGTAGGCAGAGAAGAAATAATTTTTAAATCTTCTGATAAAGAGCTTTCGTTATCCATAAACCGCAACAGGTGTTGCGGTTTATTTTTTTTGATGATGGGTGTAAATATTTTCCGTCCGGATAATTTTTTATTTGCAAGTACATTTAATAATATACTATCATAAAATTGAAATCTCTTTGATGATGTATTTACAATAGGACTACCCGATTTAATTAATTGCCCGACAATTGCCTTTGAGTTTTTCTGAATAAATTTAAATGTATAGCCACTTGAGCCTTTTGTTTGTCCGCCTGCTGTGCCTATATTGATAATTTTATTCTGATTTGAAGAAAACCGATGATTAGTCATCGGGATAATACCAAATTCTTCTTCAAGTATTGAATAGTTTTCAATATTTAAATACTCAGCAATATATTTTTTTAATTCTTCGTTATATTGTTGCTGATCTAATAAATTGTTTGTAAACAAGGTGTATTCCACCAAAGCTTTTGTTTCGGTAAATGGCATTACATAAACAAACGTAGTTCCATCCTGTTGTTCTACCCTGAAGTCCATCATGGTTGCTTCTTCAGGATTGAAAGATGGTTTAGCCGTTTCAATTATCCACCCTTTAAAATGCTGAAGGAGGAAGTGTTCGCTTTTTTTTAACACGGGTTTTTCAAAAAGAATACTGTTGAAAATATAATCTGCTTCAATAATTGTATCATGTAAAACAAGAACAGCTTTATTGTTTTCATTTTTTATTGTATGAACATCGCCATAAACTATATCAATATTTTTTTGCTCCCGGATGATATTAAAACAATAGTTGTAAAAGTCAATTCCACGAATCATTTTATACTGATAGGGTGAAATTTGAAGCTGTTTTGAGAAATTAATATCATGGAACCACATTTTGTCCCAGTGTTTATATACAATACTTTCAAAAATATCGTTTTCGATTTCCCAGAAACACCAGGTACGATCATTTTTTATTTTTTCTTCTTTCTCAACTAATAAGATTCTTTTGTCTGCGAATTTTCCAGAATCAATCATACGGATTAACAGACTGAGACCAGCGCAGCCTGCACCTGTTATTATAAAGTTGTAGTGCCCCTGTCCCCTAAAGGGGAACTTAGATTCAGACATACTTATTTTGATAATGATTTTGAAATACGAAGTCTAAGTTACAATTAATGCTTGTTCCAAGATGAGTTTTAAGTATAGCGGGTTTATAGTTCAGGAGCATATTCAACTTTCTTATTACCTGCCATTAATTTTTTATCACGGCGAATTTTATCCCAGTATTTCTTATGCACCATCAGCATTCCAAAACTTTCTCCCCGATGCCGATCTAAATGTTTATGATGCATTTTATGTGCCCAGCGAATGGCACGTACATAGGAGTTGTTACTCCTGGTAAACCATTTAAACCGTTGGTGAATAATTACATCATGTACTAAAAAATACCCCGCGCCATACAGCATTATCCCAAAACCAATAGCCTGTAAATACCAATGATGATTGAATGTGCCGAAATAAATAAGTAATATACTTGGTACTGCAAAAATGATAAAGAATGTATCATTCTTTTCAAAAAAGCCGGGTTGTACCTGATGATGATCTTTATGTAAATACCAAAGGAACCCGTGCATGACAAAACGATGTGTAAGCCACGTGATGCCTTCCATTAAAAGAAAGGTGAAAAGTAAGATAAGTATGTAAAATAGTATTTGCAAAATAAACTATTGAATTGTTTTTGTTTTGAAATTATGTAACCACCATTTTTCAATTTCAGGGAATGCGGTTTTAAACCATACGGTAAATTTTTGCGGATGCGACTGCAAAGATTGTTTAATTTCTTTCATCCCTTTATAGCAAATGTCTTTTACCTCATCTTTATTTATCTTCGGTGTAAAGTTATATACTCCCGTAAACACATGATCAAATTCATGTTCAGTCAGGCCATTTTCAAATTCGGCTTTATAAATGAAATGAAATTGCTTTTTTAATTCAGTTTCCATTCCCAATTCTTCTTTTAATCTTCTTGTAGCTGCATCAATCGTTTCTTCTCCGGGTTTAGGATGGCTGCAACAGGCATTACTCCATAATCCCGGGCTGTGATATTTATTCAATGCCCGTTGTTGTAAAAGCATTTCGCCTTTCTTGTTAAAAATAAAAATACTAAATGCCCTGTGCAGGTATGCTTCTTTATGAGCTTCCATTTTTTCCATAAAACCTTCCGCTACATCATTTTCATCTACTAATATGACTTGCTGCACTTCCATTATCAATAAGTTTGTTTTCTTAAATTAATCCAACTTTGTTTTTTACGCCAGCCCTCAATACAATCATTAATTTCATATAATCAGGTACCCTGATTCTTGATTCAAGTATTATTGAAGGTGGCACTTTTTTTATCTGCTTGAATAAACTCATATAATATTTATACGCTACATATACACCAAACCTTGCGTTAAACGGTAATTGCACAATGCCCAGATAAGCATGCTGAAAATCGAACTGTATATTATATTCAATTTCCCTTTTTTGACGGTTTGTAAAATTATTAAAATCACAACCGGGGAAATACATTCTTGATAAACCGTTGTAATCGGATTTAATATCCCTTAAAAAATTTACTTTTTGAAATGCGGCGCCTAAAGACCTGGCAGGTTCTTTTAATTGTTCAAACAACTCTCTATTCCCGTTACAAAAAACATAAAGACACATCAGTCCCACTGCTTCTGCCGAACCATATATATAATCTTCAAATTCATTTTGATTGTAACCCTTTTTTTGCAAATCGAATTGCATGCTTTGCAGAAAAGCTTCAATCAGTTTATGGTCAATTTTATATTGGTTTACTGTTTTTTGAAAACTGTTCAGGATGGGATTCAGACTGATGCCCCTTTCAATTGCGTTGTATGCTTCTTTTTTAAACTCATTTAAAAGTTGCTCTTTGTTATGATCATGAAAAGTATCTACAATTTCATCAGCAAAACGCACAAAGCCATAGATGTTATAAACAGGCTGGCGCAAATTTTTATGCAGCAGTTTTATTGCCGAAGCAAAAGAAGTACTATACCGTTTCGTAGTAATGCGGCTACACTCTTCACTTACTTTATTAAACAATTCTATCATAAAATATATTTATCATTATTAATTGAATTCTTTCAATACTTCTTTTGCTACAACCTCCCCACTTATCAGACATGGCGGAACACCCGGGCCCGGCACAGTCAACTGACCTGTATAAAAAAGGTTTTTTACTTTTTTACTTTTACAAGTTGGTTTAAATATCGCCGTTTGCATTAATGTATTCGCCAATCCATATGCATTGCC
>JANLSA010000108.1:0-1738 GCA_031362085.1 Bacteroidota bacterium
CGAAGGATTGCTCATATTCCAACCGAATCCGTCAACATTATTCGTGTTTGAAACAACCAGCCAATCCCCTTGCGGGCTTAAACTGGTGATACTGAATTTTTCTTTTTCCTTTTTATCATTACCTGTTGTATCATCTTTTGGTTTGTCAGGAGTTATACTCCCTTTACTCGTATCCGTTTTTTTTTCGGAAAGCTGTCTCATTTCTTTATCACCCACTGATGCTATAAAAATGGAACCATCTTTGGCATGAATGGAGTACCTACCATCTTCAACAATTATGTCTCCAAAATATTGCTGAAATTGGTTGTGTGTGAACCCTAATTCATCACCAAAAGATTTTGAAAGTCTCATTTCATCCTTAGGAGTCATTTTGAGTAGCTGAACCAAATACTCACTTGAATTTCCAGGAGTAAACGGAATGGACTCATCTAATCTTCCAAAGGAAATATTTCCATTTTCGTCGAGTTCTTTCATTTGTAACTCCTGAGCGCTCAATCCTATGGAAAAGAAGAGTGCAAATAGCAATAAGAAGGACCTCATAATATTTTTTTATTTATGACAATTGACTACTGTCGCACATAAGTGTGAATATATCTATCACTACGATCGATTTCTTCCACGACTAAGATATCTGAAAGTCTCTTAATTAAATATTTAGTTGGGAGTATTGCAATTGAATCCGGAGGGTCAGTTAATTTGTATCTAAAATAGATTGTAAGGATCTTACTTTCAACACCCCTGAATGGTTCAATGGACAACTTGAATGAATCATTGAAGTAAATTCTATTGTTATCCGTTTCAACAAACCCACCATTTTTGTAGAAGATCCACTTTCTTTCTACTCCAGTATTTTGAGGCGTCAGAGGATCCTTACTCATACCTCCGCTACTGTTCTTCCAAACCCAGGAGCCATAAATTTCGAAATTGATTTCATTGTACGTGCATGATGAAAATGTGAATGTAAGGGCAAAACTTAGACCTATTGCTAGTAACGTTTTAAATGGAAATGAATTCATATGATGCATGACTGACTATTTTCAGAGGAAGCGCAGCAATTCAGAGTTACCAGTCCGGCTTACCCTTGTTCCGAGGTTTGGTGGCCTTTCTTTTATTTTGTTGTAAATATTGAACTTCCTGGTTCTTCATTGCCTCAAGGACCATTTTTGCTTTCTCCTCACTGATTTTCATTTCCTTTAGTTTCAGTAGTGCATCCATTGATAAATCAAAATCAGAAGGAGTACGTTTAATCTTGCCAAGAATTAGGGTAGTTGAAAAGCCCTTCTTAAATAAAGTAATGATGGATTCGTTTGTTAAAACTTCATCATTACTCATATTAATCTCAGAAGCAACAACCTGAAATTTGACCTCTGATGGTTTTGTCTTTACGGCTGGCACAGCTTGAGTGACAATCGGAGCTTTTTGAGTTTGGGTTGATTCCGTCTTAATTTTGGGTTCTGTTGAAGATGTTATACTCCCATCCCGAAACACATCGGTAGCCCCGTTTTTATATTGAATCATAAATACATCTTTAGTTGGTATAAAAAACCTGGCACTATTGTCTGTTTTATATTGGACCTTTTGATGATCAATTTCGATTACTTTGGCATATATTTCTTCTCCCGTAATGCGGATTATGTTATCCTGGGAATCTGCATTAGATGACAGTAGGATAAATATGGTAATCATAAAAATCAAAGCGTCGCTTTTGGTATTCTGTTTTTTCGTTCTCCAATGCATC
>JANLSA010000117.1:0-10879 GCA_031362085.1 Bacteroidota bacterium
TAAAGCAGGCATTACTATATGAGCGATTCAATAATTAAAGTAGAAGGGCTGGGAAAAAAATATATCATTGCGCATGAGAATGCCGGCAGTTATACTGCCTTGCGGGATGTGATATCACGCAAGGCAAAAGAAATGATAAAAGGAAAGCAAAAGACGGGTATTACTAAAGAAGAGTTCTGGGCATTAAAAGATGTTTCATTCGAAATAAAAAAAGGAAATTCTGTTGGAATCATTGGCCGTAATGGTGCAGGCAAAAGCACCTTACTTAAAATACTCAGTCGGATAACAGAACCCAGTACAGGCCGAATTGAGATCGAAGGCCGTATTGCATCCCTGCTGGAAGTTGGAACAGGGTTTCATCCAGAACTTACCGGGAGAGAAAATATTTTTCTTAACGGTGCAATATTGGGAATGAGCAGAGTGGAGATAAGAAAAAAATTTGATGAGATAGTTGATTTTTCCGGAGTAGAAAAATTTATGGACACTCCTGTTAAAAGATACAGCAGCGGAATGTATGTACGTCTTGCATTTGCTGTTGCTGCCCATTTGGAACCCGAAATACTTGTAATAGATGAAGTGTTGGCAGTGGGAGATGCAGAGTTTCAAAAAAAATGCCTTGGCAAAATGGATGATGTAAGTAAAAGCGGGAGGACAATACTTTTTGTAAGCCATGATATGAACGCTATTCAAAAGCTTTGTAAAACTTCTATATTAATTGATAAAGGACAAGTGCAGGCATATGATGAATCTTCAAAAGTTATTCTTTCCTATTTAAAAACGAATACGGCAACATCATCCTGGGTACAAACAAAAGACCTGACGCATCCTCATTTTAAAGAAGTGCAGTTACATGTAAAGGGCCAGCAACCAAACATGATACTTGAAGTTGATTTTAAACTCTATGCCCCTGTACCGATGAATAAATCGTTTGTTGCTTTCAATATTCGAAACGCTTACGGTCTAATAGTCGGGCAAGCCATACCGGAGTTAACGCCCTTCATAGAAATAGATAAAGGAGAAAAAGATTTTAAAGTGGAAATTGATATTGCCGGTTTTGTACCCGGAGAATATACTGTAAGCGTTTGGACGGGTACTCATTTTACTCAGCATTATGACTGGCAAAAAGATGTGCTGAGTTTTAATATTGTTGACAGCCCGCAAAATGACAGAACATTTCCGCACCCGGCAGATCATGGCTCAATTGTTCCTGCATCAAGATTTATAAAAAAATAATTTTACAAAAAAGTAAACCTGAAATAAAGAATGCTTAAAGAAATAATAAGAAAAATATTTAATAAACTGGGATATAATATTTCTGCAATAATTAAAGACACGGGTGTAATTTCATTTCCTGCGGACTTTGAAGATCTTCATAAAAATGTAATAGCTGAAGTAAAAAATTTTACAATGACTTCACCGGAACGACTTTATGGATTAATAGAAGGAGTGAAGTATATCACCAAAAAAGGAATTACCGGTGATGTGGTAGAGTGCGGAGTATGGAAAGGCGGAAGTATGATGGCAGTAGCAAAAACCTTACAGACATTAAATGATGAAGAAAGAAACCTTTATTTGTTTGATACGTTTGATGGAATGAGTGAGCCAAGCAGTAAAGATGTTGACAATTTCGGGAATACAGCGAAAGAACATTTGGTTACCCGGGAAAAAACAGAGGACGATGTTATTTGGGCTACATCTCCATTGGATAAAGTGAAGCAAAACCTGTATTTAACCAATTATCCAAAAGATAAAATACATTTTGTACAGGGCATGGTTGAAAATACATTGCCTTACCAGGCTATTAAAAGTATTGCATTACTCCGGCTGGATACAGATTGGTATGAATCTACCAAACATGAAATGGATACATTATTTCCGCTACTGCAAAAAGGCGGAATTTTAATAATAGATGATTATGGCCATTGGAAAGGAGCAAGAGATGCTGTTGACGAATATTTAGCTAAACACAATATTACTATTTTACTTAACAGGCTTGATTATACCGGCCGTATTGGCATTAAGCAATAACGAATGAATGCTGTATTAAAAGTTCCACCATCTTTCAACCCGGGAATATCACATCCATTATATTTTATCCGAACCGGATTGTATAAAGGAATAGAAAAGCATAAAAATAGTTTGACGGGCAAACTGATGGATTTTGGCAGTGGACAAAAACCTTATAGGGGCCTTTTCACAAATGTGTCGGAATATATTGGTGTGGATTATAATGGAGAAGGGCATTCTCATGAAGGTGAAACAATTGATGTTTTTTATGATGGCAAACATTTACCATTCCCGGACAATACATTTGACAGTGTATTCAGCAGCGAAGTCTTTGAACATATCTTCAACCTGGAAGAAATATTGCCGGAAATAAACCGTGTGATGAAACCCGGCGCCAATATACTTATCACCTGCCCCTTTGTATGGAACCTGCACGAAGTACCAGTGGATTATGCACGGTACACTTCTTTTGCATTAAAACATCTCTTTGAAAAAAACGGGTTTGAAATCAATGCAATCGATAAGAGTGGGAGCTTTATTACCACCATTGCACAAATGCGGGTATTATATTTTGAAACACATGTATGGCCGAAGTTGAAGGGATTGAATAAGATCCCTTTTTTGTTAAATACCATCATTACAATCATGAATGGGATCGGTGTTATTAAAAATAAAATTTTTCCTTTACGGGACGATTGGTACCAGAATAATATCGTGCTGGCAAAAAAAATATAAACTAATGTTTTTTTACACTATCTGTACGCTCAGTCATTTATTCCAGGCAGAAGTGCTTGTTAATTCCCTGCGTAAGCAGCATCCTGATGCTGTAATAAAAATAGGATTAGTAGATAAGTTAACAGATGATATTGATTTGTCGCCATTGGGTAATGCTGAAATTGTTGAAGTAGATAAAATCGCAATTCCTGATTTCGAAGCAATGCAAAGCAGGTACAAAATTTTTGAGCTTTGCTTTGCCAGCAAACCTTTTTATGCGTTATATTTTTTTAAAAAATACCCTGAGCTTAACAAACAGATTTATATTGATACGGATATTTTTGTGTTTGATAAATTTGATGCAATTGATCAAAAATTAAATGATCATTCAGTAATCATTACTCCACATATAACACAAGCTGTATCTGACGGGCATAAACTAGAGCGATTCGTATTAGGGGCAGGCATTTTTAATGCAGGATTTTTTGCTGTTAACCGCAGCAAAGAATCATTTGAGTTTTTAAATTGGTTTGCAGATAAACTGGTAACACAATGTATTGGTGGAGTAGGTGACCAGGTTTGGTTAAGTTTAGTGCCGGCATTTTTCGATAACGTTTTAATCGAAAAAAACCCTGGTTACAACATGGCTGGCTGGAATGTAATGCACCGGTTTATTACCAAAAATAATGATCGGCTATTGGTAAATAATGTACCACTTGTTTTTTATCATTACAGCGGGTTTGATTATACCAATCTCTCAACTGTTACTAAATTCAAGCAACAAGGAGCAGACATTAATGTACGAAAAGATCTGTTACTGGTATTGGAGCATATTACCCGCCAGTTGTCAGTGTCACCGTATCTCAATTTAAGAACACGGAAAAGTTTTTATTTTAATCTTACTACTTCTGAAAATAAGAACGGATCGGTAATCAGGAAAGCAGTTAAAAAAATATTTAATTTTTTTGGGTTCGACATTGTTAAAAAATAAAATTCAGTTTATAGCTTAATTATTAAAATAATAATCAAGGATGGCAAGTATTTTAAAACGAATAAAATGGAAGTTCTTTAACAGGGCAAAAACAACAAAGGATGTTTTTGTGAAAATACATGAACTGAATTCATGGGGGAGTGGCAAATCTGTTTCGGGACCCGGCTCCGAACCCGAGCATATTGAGAAACTAATAAAAGAGTTACCCATTATTTTTTCAAAGTATTCTATACAATCAATCCTTGATGCACCCTGCGGGGATTATATATGGATGCAAAAAGTGGATAAAAAAAATGTTCAATATATCGGTGGAGATATTGTAAGCAATCTGGTAAAAGAAAATAACAGGAAGTATAAAACAGAAAACATCTCTTTTATAGAAATAGATTTGATAAATGATAAATTACCCATTGTAGATATGGTTTTTGTCAGAGACTGCTTTATTCATTTTTCCAATACAGATTTGAAAAAAGCATTGAAAAATATAGAATCATCCGATTGTAAATATCTTTTCACCACTTCTTATTTAGATGCTAAAGAAAATTCGGATATACAAACCGGGCAATGGCGATGCCTGAATTTACTGGCACCACCTTTTAATTTGCCTGAACCCGATTTGACATTCATTGAAGAAAGTTCAGAACAGAATAACAGGTTTCCCGACAAAGCCATGCTACTATGGGATATACAACGATTAAAAACTTTAGTTGCTGATTTTTGAAAATAGTTTATTTACATACTGCTGTCTATCACCCTACACATGGCGCTTATGCAAAATCAGTAGGCGCCCACTTCATACGGCTTGATAAATACCTGCCTTGGTTTACCGATAAAAAACAGAGTAGGATAAAACGCTATTTGAGTACGTTGATTAATGCTTTGTTTTCTCCTGCACGCAAATACGATATAATAATTACTGACGAAGCAAAGTTTGAAGCAGCTTTTATAAAATTAACTTCCTTCAGCAAAAAAAAATTAGTTGCTACACAAGCTTCTTATACACTTACTAAAGTGTATGAAAAAAAACTTAGCCAGGTAAGCCTTTTTTTGGCCCGGAAAGTCATTAATTATTACGATGGGTTAATATGTGTGGGAGAAGAATTATATCAGATAGCGCAAAAAGTTTGTGCTGGCAATGCCAATATCAGGATAATGAAAACTTTTAATGGGGTTAACAATGAAAAAGCAGAGATACTTTTAACAAATCAATATAACCCATCATCAAATACAATTATTTCAATTTGCAATTGTTTTAGTGAAGACACTTATAATTACAAGGCAGTTGACATAATGGTTGATGTATTTGATAAATTATTAATCAATCACCCGAACCTTAATTTCATTATTGTTGGCAAATATATTCCGGCAATGAATGCTCAGATACTGGGCAAGTACGCCCCACAAACACAGGAAAAAATAAAATTCTTTGATTTTGATGATGATATTCTGAAATATTTCAGGCAAGGAGTTTTATATATGCAGTTATCAAGAAAAGAGGCATTTGGAGTCGCAGTTACAGAAGCGGCCTTTGCCGGCCTCCCGGTATTTATTTCTGACCAGGTAGGTGCCAGAGTGATGCTTGATGAGCTGCCGGATAAAAATAATTTTATCATCAGCAATGAAAATGTACTGGAGGCGGTACAAAAAATTGATGCATTTCTTCAGTTGGATAAGCTACAGCGGCAGAATATTTCTGATGTATTCAGGAAAATTGTACTGCCATTTAAAGAAGAAAATGCCTGCCGTCAGTATAAAACCCTTTTTGAAGAACTGATTAATGAAACATCAGCAAACAAAAGTAAAGTAAGATCTTCCGGGGTTTTATAAAATTAATTTTTTCAAAAAAGATCGATAAGGCAAGCGGGGATGAAACGACTTTTACATATTATAGATTCACTTGCTGTCGGCGGAGCTGAAAAATTATTAGCTGGTACTATCAATGGATTGAAGAATGATTATGAACAGCATCTTATTATTTTAAAGGGCCCTGAAACATTACTTGCAGAAATAACAGCCCCCTGCCAATTTACAAACCTCAATTGCACATCTTTCAGCAGCTTATTTCTACAAACACAGAAAGTAAAAAGTTATATCAAAAAAAATAAGATTGAAATTGTCCATTCCCATTTATACGAAGCAAACTTACTTGCACGGCTAGCTACTCCCAAATCGGTACGGTTAATTAACAGTATTCATGCTATATCAAGTCTTGCCAGCTATAAGATAAACCGTCTGAGTCTTCACCTTGAAAAAATAACCTATAAAAAAAGACATGAACTTATTGCAGTAAGCAAAGCAGTACTGGATGATTTTGATGAATGGGTTAAGATTAAAGGAAAAGCAGAAGTGCTGTATAATTTTATTGATGAAAAATATTTTACAGAAAAGCCAAAAACAGATTATTCGCTTAACCAACTTAAATTGGTTGCAGTAGGTAATCTCAGATGGCAAAAAAATTATCCTTATTTGCTGGAAGCTTTTAAAAAAATAAAAGGCCCTGTTTCGCTTGACATTTATGGACAGGGTCCTATGCAGGATGAGCTGCAGGAAATAATTAATAAAAACAATTTGCCTGTAAAACTTTGCGGTGTAAGTAATCAACTTGAAAAAATATTGCCAAAGTACGATGCATTTGTTATGGCTTCTTTTTATGAAGGCCAGCCGGTTTCATTACTGGAAGCAACAGCGTTAGGGCTTCCTGTTTTGTTAGCAGATATTCCGGTTCTGAAAGAAACTGCAGGCAATAATGCTGTATACTTTGATATTAAAAAAACAGATAGTTTTTGTAATGCTGTAAATGATATAGTGACTGGAAAATTTAAACTGCAGAAAATGTCGGAAGAAAATCGTTTATCAATTGAAGGGTTTGCACATAAGAAGCAATTTTTGAATCGTTTAAACGAGATTTATCTTGCCACGTAAAACTACGTTTATCATCAATCGGGCAATTACGAAAAGAAGAAGAGCACTACCACTCAATAATTTAAACTAATGAAGGTCTAATACATATACCATAGGATACCGGTTATAATTTGGATTTCAGAAAGATCAGATCAATCCAATTATCATTTAAAAAACCGCATCATTCCTATGGCAAAGACTAATATCCTTCATGTAATTGATACGCTTGGCGTGGGTGGCGCAGAAAAAGTGATGATAGGTACCATAAACGGAATGCCGCAATTTCAGCATCATGTACTTCACCTTAATGGACCTGATACACTTGCCAGTCATTTGCCGGAATCAGCTAAAGTTGAAAGTCTGAATTACCGCTCCAGGTTTGATATTTTTCGTTGTGCTTTTAAATTGCGCCGTTATATTCAGAACAATAATATTGAGATTGTCCACTCACATCTGCCACTTGCAACGTTGATAGCAAGAATAGCATGCCCAAAAAATGTAAAACTTTTTACAACGATTCACAGCTTGCCCAGTAAAAACTATTATGCAGAAAGTAACCTGACCAAATGGATGGAAAAATTAATGTACAGAAAACGTCATCATATTATTGCTATTTGCCACGAAGTATTTAAAGATTATAATGAATGTGTTGGTATTAAAGGCGCTTATACGATACTTTATAATTATGTTGAGGATGTATATTATACAAAAGATTACCGTAAATCAAATTTCAATGGTACATTCCGGATGGTGGCGGTGGGTAATCTTAAGAAAGCAAAAAATTATCCATACCTGGTAGAAGCATTTAAAACAATGCCGAAAAATATTCATCTTGATATTTATGGTAGTGGCCCCCTGGAACAAGAATTAAAAGCCGAGATCGAAAAGCACAAACTGAATATCCGGTTATGCGGGGTAAGAGATGATATACAGAATGTACTGCCGAAATATGATGCATTTATAATGAGTTCAATTTTTGAAGGCCAGCCCATCTCATTGCTTGAAGCAATGGCATGTGGAATGCCGGCAATCTTATCTGATATTCCGGTGTTGCGGGAAGTAACAAATAGTAAAGCGATTTTTTATAAACTGGATGACGTAAATGATTTGGTATCAAAAATTACCTCAATTGCAGATCATAAAGTTGATTTGGATGAATATGCTCAATCAAATTTTGAACGTGTACAGCGTATCGCCAGTAAGGAAAACTATATGCATACCTTAAGCAAATTATATCTTGCACCTGAGCTTCACAGAATTAAACAACCTCTTGTTTTTTCTGTAAAAACGTTATTACCCGGTATTCCAGCCCAGGCATAATATTGGCTTCTTTTATTTAAGAATGTTTAGAAAAGTTTCACTGTCTTTTTTCTTCCTGTTTTTATTTGTCCGTTCATACGGCCAGGTAAATATGAATGTGCCAGTATATGCCGCATTTCAGCAGGGGGATTCAATTCATGCAGCTATACTGTTTCTTTTTGCAGAATTAAAAAAAGCGAATGTTCCCGGTTATTTTATCGGCGCCCCATCTCAGTATGCACAAAAGGGAATTTTAATTTTAAAAACAAGCCAGGCAACTCAGCAAAAAGTAAATATCCCTTCCAAGCTATTATCCAGCGGCCCCGAAGGAATTTATATTACCGGAGATTCGAAGTCGGTTATCATTATTGGCAATAGTGGACTGGCATTACAGGAAGCGGTGTTTATGTATCTCGAACAACTAGGGTTTCGTTATTATTTGCCCGGCGAAGTATGGAAAATAATTCCGGAAAAAATTAATCTCTATAAAAAAATAAATATTGTAACGAGTCCTGATTATGTATGGCGCAATATTGCTAATGGCCACGGATTTGGAGGAAGAGACTCAATTGAAGCAGATTATTATTCATGGTATAAAGCTAACCGGCTGGGTGGATCGTTCAAAATGTGGCTTGGCCATGCGTACGATGAAATTGTATCAAATAATATAAAAGAGTTTAAAGAACATCCTGAATATTTTGCTGGGACCTTAAAAAAAGGAGAAACACCGGCAGTACCAAAATTTAACGTTGCCAATAAAGATTTGGTTAAGCTGGTTATTAAAGATGCATTGCATAGGTATGACCAGATGATGAGTTTTAATTCTTCACAAATTGTTCTTTCAATGGAACCATCAGATGGGGGAGGATTTTGTACTACTGATGAATGTAAGGCGATAGGCTCTCCAACTGATCAGGTTTTTTATCTTGCCAATAAAGTAGCTGTTGCACTGCGTGAAAAGCACCCGGAGGCATGGGTAGGCAGTCTTGCTTATAACGAACATATAGTACCCGCAAATATTAAGCTGGAGCCAAATGTTTATGTACAGGTAACAAATGGATTCAACAGATCAAAGTACACTACAACCGAATTAATAAGTATATGGAACAAAAAAGCCGGTAAGGTTGGCGTCTATGAATATTTAAGTGTGTTTGAATGGGACGGAGATATGCCCGGGCAGGTATATGCAGGTAATCCTGCGTTTCTAAAAAAAAGTATCAATTATTATTTTAACTCAGGTGCCAGGGCATATGAAGCAGAGTCAGTAATGGGTTGGATCAATAAAGGACTGGGTCAATATCTTGCATCGCGGCTTTTATGGAACCGTAATGTAAATATTGATTCAATAAAAAATGATTTTTTTACACTTGCTTTTGAAGATGCGGCTCCTGAGGCTTCGAAAGTTTTTACCGCCTGGGAAAGCTATCCGTATAAGTTCCCAATTGATCATGATCTGGCCGATTGGTTATCCCTCATTCAGGAAGCATGGAAAAAAACTCCGAAGGTAAAAGTGAAAGCAAGATTGGATCAGGTGAAAATTTATTTACATTATCTTATCTTAGACAGAAACCTGAAAATAAACCGTACAAAAGAAAACCTGCTTACAATTTTATCTTATGCCTGGCGAAATTTCAATGCAGATAACGCTTCAATAGCTGCATTACCGGCAATGGTTTCACTGCCGCTTTATTCAGGGTTTACAGAATTAGGATGGTACGCAGCTAAAGACCAGGAGTGGAAAAAAAATCGTACACCCTATACAAATAATGAATTGCAAAGAGATATTTTGAATGACCTGAAGCTTGTTCATAAAATGCCGGCTGTAAAAAAATTTCAGCCATCATCTTCATTTATTAAATTATCTGATATAGCTAATACGACAGATAAAAAATATTATGAATCCGGCCATGCATATTATGGTGTTTATGGTGTTACCGATTTTATCATTAATATTAACAGCCAATCAGCAGATAATTTTTATGAAATGAAAAGCGGACTGGCTGCAGAACCACCGAAAGAAAAAAATGTGTCAGTTAAAATCTATCCATTAAAACCAGTAGATACAGATTATGATGCATTGAAACCCTTACTGTCTTTCGAACAATCAAAAGGGTTGGTAAAAGAAAAATTTTCTCTTGGGTCATTAAAACCCGGTTTTTATTTTGTACGTGTAAATGATGTACGAAAAATGTTTGTGCCACAATTCTCCAAAAATATTTATGTAAGTATTGTAATGAAACCCAAAGAACAAATACTTACAACATCTGCAGCCGGGTTGAATACATATTATTTTTATGTGCCACAGGGCGTTACTAATTTCAGATTAATAAAGTCAAATGCCTTAACACTGAATAGCCCAACAGGAAGAAAAATAGAATTCCAGGTAATTCGTGAAGAAACGGCAAACATTGAAATAAAACCTGGTGAAGAAGGAATCTGGACTATCAGTGGACAGGGTGGGTCTGTTTTTATAGATGGTGTGCCGCCTTATCTTGGAAACTCACCCGTTAACATGTTAGTGCCTTCGTATGTTAAAAAATAATTTTAAAATAAAAGTCCGAATTTTTTATCAATGATGATTCAGTTAATCAATCCCGCCAATAAACTTCCACTCGAAAAAAAGGAAAATAGTTATATTGATAAAGATGGAAAAGTATTCCCGGTAGTACGCGGTGTATTGCGAATGGTAACAGAAAATAATTACACCGACAATTTCGGGTTTCAATGGAATAAATTTCAGAAAACGCAGATAGACGACCAGTCTGTAAATTTATCTCTGAGTAAAGAACGTTTTTTTGAAGAATCCGGTTGGGACAAAGAAGATCTTTCTGGCAAAAATGTACTGGAAGCAGGCAGTGGTGCGGGCCGGTTTTCGCAAGTGGTACTGGAGCATACAAAAGCTAATCTTTACAGCATTGATTATTCAGATGCAGTAACAGCAAATTTTAATAATAACAGTCATCATGG
>JANLSA010000163.1:0-6809 GCA_031362085.1 Bacteroidota bacterium
GATGCTTCCATGCAGATGATGGGTTGGGCGGCCTTCAATCTCTTCCCTACCCATTGATCCCGGCCACTTATTTTTAAATCAGTATAATTTTCTATCCCACTCAATGCAGGATTGATGATATACTGATTAAGTATATACTGAGTATAATGTGGACGCTGTTGTGCAAAAACAGTGTGTATGCAACTCACAATAATCAATGTCAGCAAAGTCTTTTTCATAACTCACATATATTAACGTACTAAATCTACAAATCCTGTTACAGGTTTACGTCCGTTCTTCGGATCTATGATATAATAATAAGTTCCAATCGGCGCATCCTTACCATTAATTTTTCCATTCCATGGAATAGGATAATTAACAGAATGATAAACTAATTGTCCATACCGGTTATAAACATCTATCACTGCTCCCGGATATGATTCAAGATATTCTATATTCCAGGTATCATGTACTCCATCTCCATTTGGTGAGAACGCATTTGGCACATCCGGTTTTTTCAACACTTTTACAAAAACCCTATCTTCATCAAAACACCCCTGATCTGTTGTAATTCGTAATGTATATGTAATATCATCAGTCGGTTGCTGTACGGTGGCTGCAGGTAATATTGGATTATCTAAATAAGTTGCCGGAGTCCATAAATAGGAAACTGAAAATCCTGCGAACAATACCGGAGTTAATGAAACAACGCCACCCTCCAATACAACTTTATCAGAGCCTGCATTTGTTTTGGGAGAAGGATTTACTCTGATTGTTTGAGATGCAGCATTTATACATCCGTTATTTCCGGTATATGTATAGGTGATTGTATGAAGGCCAGTTGCGGCAGTAGCAGGATTAAATACTCCTGAACTTGAAACTCCGGTTCCTGCAAATACCCCATTGCCCGGTAATCCATTTGTAATTCCAGCCTGAGAAATATTGAATGAAGGAATATTATCACATACTGGATTTAGCGGAGAAAACCTGACTGTAGGAGTCGCCAGTACTGTAACAGTTCGAGTAAATGTATTTACACAATTAATCCCTGAATAAGCAACATATTTTATCGAATATGTTTTTGTAAATGGGAAACCGAATTCAGGATATGCATGAGCATATAATTTTCCCGGAGTTGGCAGATCGTCTAACGTTTTAATAGTAGGATCGCTTGCAAAATCCCAATAGATTTCAACTTTCACAAGATTTCCAAAGTCAACTGTAGATGCATCTTTTATGGTTACATCTGTGTTACTGCAAAGTGCAGAAGAATTATTTACGGTAAACCCTGCAACAGGTATTGAACCATTTACAGTGAATGTTTGTACAATTGTATCATTACAACCTAAGGCAGATGTAGAAATAAGAGTCGCAGAATAAGAACCCGTTGTTGTATATCTGTGAAAAGGATTTTGCAATATTGATACATTCGGATTTCCCGCATTTGCATTAGGGTCTCCAAAGTTCCAATTCCAACCTGTAATGGTTCCTGAAGCAATACGACTTGTATCAATAAAAGGTGCGAATGGATCTGTTAAACAAATTTCTGGTGAAATAAATCCTGCTTTTGGCCTGTTATTAATAATTAAATTTCTGGAAAGAATTGGGCTTATACATCCTTTATCAGTTACAACTTGTAATGTAACAGGATAATTTCCTGCAGCTGAAAAGTTATGAGTAAATGCTGCTGCGGAATTTAAAATTGAAGAATTTCCATCCCCAAAATTCCAACGCCATGTAGTAAGATTGCCTGCATTAGCTACTGATAAATTTGTAAAAGTTATATCTCTTGTTTCGCATACAGGAGCAGATGTATTAAAATCAGGAGTTGGTAATGGATTTACAATAACAGTTCTTGAAGCAATTAATCCAACTGTCTGACAACCTTTGTTTGTACCTACTCTCAATGTTACGGTATATGTTCCAGCTGTTGCATAAGTATGTGAAGGGTTTTGTAATGCAGAATTATTACCATCGCCAAAATTCCATTGCCATAAATTTACTGTTGCATTCGTTGCTGTACTTCCATCTGTAAAAATCATTGCATTGCCCAAACAAACTTCAGGAGCCGAAGAAAATGCAGCTTGTGGTTCTGGATAAATTGTATTTACAATTCTAACACTATCATCAATACATCCATTATTTGAAGTCGCCGTTAATGTAACTGTAAATGGACCTGCACCGGAATAATTATGTAAAGGATTTGTTTGTGTTGAAGTGGTTGCATCTCCAAAATTCCATTGATAAGTCATCAGTGGAAGTGTACCATCGCTTATTGAAGTAGTATTTGTAAACTGTGCTGCTCCAACTGGCAAACAAATATTGGGAAAATTAAATGCTGCTATCGGTTTTGGATTTACAGTAACCGATCTCGTACCCTGGTTAGTACACCCTTTATTTGTTAATACAGTTAAATTAACGACATGAGCACCTGAAGTTGTTGGTGTATAATTGATCGACACATTATTGCCGCCAGTTGAAGCTCCATTTACAGTCCAGGAATATTGTGTAAATACACCGGTAACAGGAGTTGAAGTGGACGTAAGATTCAAATTTCCAAACTGACAAACCGGTGTAGCATTTGTAAAACTTACAGATGGTAATTGTAAAACCGTTACTGGCAAAGTCATGGTATCACTTCTGCAACCAATTGCAGAATTAGTCCATAGTCTTACGGTATAATTTCCCGGAGCAGCATACTGCTTATTCGGATTTTTGAGAGTTGATGTGGTCGCATCACCAAAATCCCAAAACCATTGAGTAATCGTGCTGCCGGTAGCGGTACTTATATCTGTAAAATTTAAAGTTCCGCCCATACAACTTTCAATACTATCAACCGTAAATGCTGCCGTAGGTCTCGCATAAATTGTATTTACAGATCGTATAGAATCGTCAACACAACCATTAGAAGATGTAGCTGTTAATATAACTGTATAAGGTCCGATGCCGGAATAGTTATGTAAAGGATTTGTTTGGGTAGATGTAGTTGCATCTCCAAAATTCCAATTATAAGTTACAGTTGGTAATGTACCATCGCTGATTGCAGTTGTATTGGTAAATTGTGCGGCACCAACCGGTAAACAAATATTAGGGAAATTAAAACCAGCAACCGGATTTACATTAATCGTTACCAATAATGAAAATAATAAACTCTGACAGCCTGTTGATGTAACTACTTTTAATGTCACAATATAATTCCCAGCAAGGGCATAAGTATGGGTTTGTGCAATACCTGTTGAAGCATTCAGCGTATTTCCATCTCCAAAATTCCATTGCCATTGAGTAAGAGTGTTGCCGGGCGGTACGGTTGATGCATTTGTAAATATTACAGGTTTGCCAGCACATTTAACGGGAGCAACAGTAAATAATGCGACAGGTGGATTACTTATTGCAACCGGATGAATCAATGTATCGGAAATACATCCGACATCCGTTAATATAACATGTCTGACATTATATGTTCCCGGTGCAGTATAGATATGAGTAGGGTTTGCGATATTACTTGTAGATGCATCAGCGAAATCCCACCAATATTTAATTACAGGACGGTTTTGTGTATTCTGAGCATTATCTTGAAATGAAACAGGGTTTGTAAGACAGCCATCCGTTGTAAAATTAAATTCAGCAATTGGGTTAGCAAAAACCTGCAAGTCAAAATCTATTTCTTGTGTATTACCACATCCATCTGGCGTTGGATTGGTAGCCACGATTCGAATTGGGTATGTGCCAATTGTTGATATAGTATAAGGTGTAGGTAACCTATACCGGTATAAAGTTTTACCAGCAACTACCCAACTTGAATCAGGAACAGGCGTAGCAATTGTTACATTCGGAAACAATCCATTAAACTGCCATTGAATACTGATAGGCTGATAAGGAAAAACCATTGAAAAAATGAACGATGAATTTTTACAAACTGCTGGAAAATTTACAGTGGCATTCTCGCTACGAATGGAAACAAATTGAAAAAGATCTTTAATATTTGTTCCGGCATTATAACCGTAAGATTCAAAATTTCCATAACCATAGGCAATTCCATTAAATCCAGAATCAGATTGAAGAGTATGTTGACCAGCAGAAACTCCTTGTACCAGATAGGAATAACCGGGTGCCTGAGGATGTGGAATAAATGATAAAGGTGAAACGAGTAGTCCGTCTAATCTAAATGAACTGATTGCTGTACCAGTATTTGGAACAATGGCATTTATATAATGCTGCAAAATATTAAAATTGCCAGTGGCATTCCAAAGTACTTTGTTTATATTTTGTTCAACCGGGCTTAAATAAATTACTTCAGGATCACCCGGATTTCCATTTCCACATGCACCTTGAGAAGTCAGATATTGAGCAACTGTAATTGGCTTATCAGCTTCTATAAAATTAGGTGTAGCGGTTGGTCCAATTTGATAATAAAAATTTCCAACCGGTGGACCAGGTAGTACAACTCCATTCAATCTTACAATTGTCGTTGGATCCGAAACACATATTCTGAAAAAATTATTCGGACTTGTACCGCCGGTAGGAGCGGTTAAAAACCGCTTTCCCCAAGCAGTTTTCGGAAAAGCCTGAACCATATAATTATCTGATGAACTTGAACTACCATTACAGGTAAGGCTAATTCTTCCGCTTCCAGAAAAAACAGCAATCCTCTTACATCCATTACCCACATCAATACTTTGTATTTTTGAACCCGTTAAATCAACCCCTGAACTTCCAAAATATTGCCCCATCATATTAAATACTTGCCCCTGGGTAAGATTTACTGTAAATGTTGTACCTCCCGGTTTTGTTAGCGTATTAGCATTTGGAGTTATTTCAATTGTAGTAGTACCCGTATCACATGCCACAACATAAAACCAGCAATTCGCATTATTTGTATTTGAAATATTATCAAAGTTGATTGAATAATACTCTTTGCCTAATGTATTTGTTGGGAATAAAATTGTAGCTCCGGATACACTTGCATTGTAAATATGAGCATAAGCAACAATGGGTTTATCACTCACAATATGTATTCCTTTATTTTCTGGTAATCCCGTTTCAGTAATCAACCTTGCGTCCTGGGCTCCAGATTTTGGTAAAGGGGCCGAAGTAAAAACTGTATTAGCCGGAATGTTGGGATATGTAATTGTGTAACCTAAACCTGGAATCGTTACGGTTATCGTAGTTAAAGCTTCTGTAGCAAAATAAAGTACCATTTCCTGTGAACCACCAGGTGTAGCATTGTTATTCATTCGTTCATGATAACCATATGCCACCCAAAAATCTTTCCCCTTATTGGAAAAGTCCTGAGCACAAATTTTCTGACCCGAAAAGGCACAGAAATAAAGGGTACAAAGCAGCGTTAATCGTGTCATTTTATCCAATGTCCTTGAAAAGATTCTCAAAGTATGAAAAGAATTTCAGATTACTAAACGCCTCGTATAATTACAGAAATGACATGGATGAGTAGGCTATAAATCCATTGGTTAAAAAAAATCAATTCAAAAATTGAGCACTTCTATTTTGAAACAATTTTTTTAAAAAAACTTCACGGATTCCTGAACTATAATTTTCAATCCCAAAAATTGTATCCGCAATCTTAATGGAGATTATTTTCATTTAAAAAATATTTAAAACCAAATAAGCCATCATCTATAATTATTAATTGATTTTCAATACTTAAACATGAAAAATATATTTAATATTTTTTAAAAATATAACTATGGCATATTTAGCTACTTAATAATTAAAATATTCGAATATTAATAAAACATCATCCCATTTAAAAATATTGAAAACAAGCATTTTAGACACTTATTTTAATCTACAATGATGAGTTCCATTTTTAAATACAATATAATTGAAAAAAGCTAACTATACTAGTTTAAAAATTAGATTAATTTTTGGCTACTATATACTTCTTCCCACACGACTTTTCCACATGGTTTAGCAAAATGAATTTGGTCGGGTTACCGACCCTACTGACCGAGTATTAACACTCCCGAATTTTCGGCTAAAAGATTTAACACGAATAAAATGACACAACTGAAAGAATTTAAAACCCTGAAAGATTTGATGAGCCATTTGTCAAATGAGGATGATTGCCGGGAATACATGGAAATGATGCGTTGGAATGGTCAGCCCTTCTGTCCTCATTGCAATGGAACAAAACCATACAAATTGAGTGATGGTAAAAGTTACCGCTGCCGGGAAAAAACGTGCAAGAAAGATTTTACTGTAACGGTAGGAACTGTGTTTGAAAATAGCAAGGTTAAGCTGTCCACATGGCTGGCTGCTTTATATATCTTGACCGGACATAAAAAAGGAATAAGCAGTTTGCAATTAGGTAGGGATTTGGGAGTAACTCAAAAAACTGCATGGTTTATAAATCACAGGTTGCGTTTCATTTTGGATGCACCAGAACCAGACCCATTACAGAACGTCGTGGAAGTTGACGAGACCTATGTGGGAGGAAAATTTGCCAACATGAATCGGGAACGCCGGGCAAGGTGGCAACGATTACAAGAGGATAATAAGACGGCTGTAATGGGTTTGTTACAAAGAGATGGAAAGGCTAAACTTACTGTTATAGGTCAAAAGACTTTTAAAGAAGTTGTGAGGGAGAATGTCGATCCATCAGCAACCATAATCACAGATACCCATTTAGCCTATGTAGGATTAGCGCAAGAGTTTGCAGGAGGGCATCAATCAGTAAACCACTCTCAAAGTGAATATAGAAATGGCTTAGCTTATACAAATTCAGTTGAGGGTTTTTTCTCCCTGTTTAAAAGGACTATTTACGGGACTTATCACTACATAAGCCCAAAACATTTACACCGCTATTGCAA
>JANLSA010000304.1:0-8521 GCA_031362085.1 Bacteroidota bacterium
TGGTGGTGGTGGTGGCGGTGTTGTTACAACAGAGGCAACAGGTTTTTCTTTTTTGCAGGACACAAAACTTACGCATCCTATCAATAAAATAAAAACTAAATATTGTAATATCTTTTTCATGATCCTAAGGTTGAACTCCTGTCTTTGCTTTTGCAAAGACAGGAGTGGGTTATGATTCTGATTAAACAAAGAATTGATTTACTCTTTTAAGAATTTTACTTTGTTTAAAATATTCTGCGCCACTTTTTCACCCATCAACAAACCTTTATCACAGGATGCCTGGTAATGAATACCACCAAACACTCTGCTGTCAGACATTTCCTTTGCCATTTCATTAAATGAATTATAAGCACGGGAGGGTAATCCTAAATAATCGTAGGTATGCAATGTAAATTGGAAATTATCTCCAAGCACATCCGTAAGCGCTGTTGCAATAGCTGCACTGTTTACTGCATGTGCAGATGGAAACTCAGGATGCCCCGGTGTATTAAACAACGCATTCCATGTTGTATATCCCATTACATTGCGGATATAATTAATAGGCCTTACCAGATTATACGTGTACTTATTTACAAAACAAATTGTAGTTGCATCAAAAGAAGCTATTCCTGTTTTGGCATAAACCAGTGCTGCAGCATCCAGCATTGATCCTGCTTTAACTAATACTTGAGCAAGTATGGCAACAAAATGTCCACCACCGGGATAGCCAGGTGCATCACGATGATAAAGAGCCATTGCTGTCTGTGCAGGTGTAAGTGCCTGCGATTTATCATACACATCTTTCACCATTGCATAAAAAGCTGATGCAGGATTAGCGGAATAAGGAGGCGGTGGTTCAAGAGCAGTACCTGTTGTTACATCAGGAGTAATAAGCCTGAGTTGGCTTGCATAAGGATTAGTGGCTTGTGGATTGTTTGGTGGAGTAGTTAATAAGGTGTTTCCTGCTCCAAGAGATTGTACCCAAAAAGCCGGGCCAACAAAACTTGCGGAAGGAACATAAGGCGGGTTCACATTGGCTGAACCATCTGTTGCAGCCCATGCAAAAACTCGGGTAGCTACTTCTTTTCCAAAAGCAATAGAACGATCAAGAGTTGTGGCATTCACTTCGGTGGCATAAGTTGCCCGCAATGTATTTTCAAGATTATCTATACTGGCTTTGTTTGCAGCTGATGTTGTTGGAAATAATCTCCTGTTCATTTCTGCAAGAGTTGCATTGGCACTGGCTGCCCAATGATATGCTTTACCTGGTTCAGCGGTTGGCATTTCAGGAAAACCATTGAGTTGACCACTGAGTGATTGATAAGCCGGCATACCCGGTACCACCGATTCATATGTTGCAATTCCACAATAAGCCATTGCCCGGTTTGCAGCCTGTGTACCTGTACCTGCTGCTAATGGTACACGCAACATGTCGAGCTGCATATTGAGCCAGCGTACAACTACATCAGAGGAAAATGTTTTTGTTTGTTGTAAATGGCCATTCTCATTACTGTTGTTGTTTTGAGCTGAAGCAATTTCTTCCTGTACGGGAAACTGTTTTGTTTCTTTCTGGCAAGAAATAAAAACAAAAAACGAAAGGCTTAATGTTAAAAGCCATTTCGTAGAAATGTTGTTGGTTAATAGTTTCATTTTAAAAAATTTTAGTTGTAAAAAAATAATTGATTGCCTAAAACTAATTGCCGCCAAAGCCCCTGATATTTTATTTCGCCAATTGCAACGATTGGAATGATATAAGCCGGACTAATGAGTAGTATTCAAGCAATGGGCGACGAGTGTCATTCGTCGCCAAGAAAGGACAACTGTCTTTTTATCACTGATTTAATAAAAATGATTTATAACTTTAAGTAAGAAAATTTTTAGGTGTAAAAATTTACTAACAGTTAATTGAAACTGATTCTAAAACCAAACGATCATTTATTTAAAAACTTTTTTATGAAAAAGCTTACCATGCTGCTGCTTAGTTTTGGGTTACTCAATCAATCAACCCAATCACAAGGTTGCATTGCTATCCGCAACATTTCTGGTTTTGGGCAATACAATCTTACCGATAATGCATTTTCTACTTCAGACTGGCAATTAAATATTAACTCACGTTATTTTAAATCATTCAGGGATTATAAAGAAAAAGTGGATCAAAAAACTCCTAAACAAAACGAAGCGGTTGTTAAATCATATTCAATGGATTTTTCGATAAGTAAATTTTTTAGAAATGGATGGTCGATGAATTTTAGTCTTCCCATTACATCCAATAGTCGGGAAGCTTCTGCAGAACATGGAGGGCCAAACACAAAACGTCATACAACACATTCATTCGGTATAGGCGATATTCGCCTCACTGCTTATAAATGGCTGTTGAGCCCCACCGTAAAACAAAGAGGAAATATTCAATTGGGTTTGGGTTTTAAGTTACCAACTGGGGATTATAAATACCAGGATTATTTTTACAGGAATGATTCAACAAAAATTCTATCCGCTGTTAATCCTTCCATACAATTGGGAGATGGCGGCACCGGTATTATTACTGAACTAAATTTGTTTTATATTTTAAATCCTGCACGAACATTCAGCATGTATGGGAACTTTTATTATATGGCAAACCCCAGAGAACAAAATGGCACAGCAATTACAAACGGCAGAATTCCACCACGCATAGATAGTTTAGCAAATAATATTATATTAAGCGTGGCCGATCAGTTTTCTATAAGAGTCGGCGTTTATTACAATATAAAGAACTGGGCCTTTTCTGCTGGCATAAGAAATGAAGGCTCTCCTGTAGAAGATATTATTGGCGGGAGTGAAGGGGTTCGTCGTGCCGGACATAATTTATCTGTAGAGCCGGGCATCCTTTATAAAATGAAGAAGGTTTCTATTTATGCTTATGTTCCTTTTATTGTTGACAGAAGAATAAAGCAGAACCTACCGGATAAATTTAAATCAAAATACACAGGGGTATATACAGTAAGCCCAGGCGGATCCGGAAATTACCAGGTATTTGTTGGAGCTTTATTTAAGTTGTAATTTCTACCAGCCTATCATTTGAACGAGGCAACATAAAACTAAGTTGATGACCCTGAATAAATTTATATTTTCAGATCAACAAAAAACAAGGCTTGCCCGGCATCTTGTATTCTGGCTAATCTTTTCACTGCATTTTGTAATTCAAAACCTGATGATTGGCGGCCCGGGAGAAGGTAAAACTTCAAGAACTTTTTTACAGAGCTTTTTGCATTTCTTGTATTTCCTTCCTATTTACCTGGTTTCAACTTATGTGTTCATTGAATTTGTTTTACCAAAATTTTTATTCCGTCAACGATATATAGCATTTACATTTTACTTCCTGCTATTATTTACACTGAACTTTATTGCAGTGTATTATTCGGGAATGATTTATTTGCGTATTCCGGTAAACCAGGCTTTTGATCAAATCACTATTTATGCAAATAAATATCATGCTATAGTAGATGGATTATTTGTGCCTTTTATGCTATTTGGGATTTCAGCGGGAGTTAAATTTTCCAAAAAATGGTTTTTACAACAACGGGAAAATGAGCGGTTGGCCAAACAAAAACTGGCAACAGAATTACAACTTTTAAAAACATCCATTCATCCCCGTTTTCTTTTTCATTCGTTGAATACGGTGCAGCGTTACATCAATTATTCGCCTGTACAATCGTCTGCACTAATACTGGAACTCTCCGATCTATTAAGTTATGTGTTATATGAAAAAGATGAAAATTGGGTTGAACTGGAGAAGGAGTTGGAAATAATCCGCCACTATATTGATCTTGAAGAAAGAGGTTTCGACGATAACCTGGAATTTGAAACAGAGTTTCCGGAAAATACAAAAGGTAAGTTTATCGTTTCCTTTTTATTGATATCAATTGTTGAAAGCAGTTTCGAATATTTTTTTGAAACAGGTCAGAAAAAACCTTCACTGACATTGATGGCCTCAATAAATGAAAATGTGCTTCATTGCCAATTATCATTAAGTAGGCCGGTCAATAAATCTGTAGATATAATTTTACCGGATGAGAGGTTGTTTGCTGTTCAAAAGCAATTACAAAATCAGTATGGAGACCTTCATTATTTGCAGATCACAACTGATGATAAAAGCTATTCAATTGATTTAAAATTACCATTATACTCTGGTGATTTAATTAATATTAAAAAGAACAAAGTATCGGATGAAATACCAGAGCCTGTATAATATTGCTTTTTCTGATAACCGATTATATCGCTGGAAAAGACATCTTCTTTTTTGGGTGGCAGTTTTTTTATATCATATCGTACGGATCGGGCTTATGTTTCCGCCTGTTACCTCTTTGCGATTAGCATTTTCCGTTCTTGAAAATGCGTTGGTTTGGGGATTAATACCCAATATTATTATAGTTTATTCTTTGGTTTATTATTTGATTCCGAAATATTTTAGTCAAAAAAAATATGTTTTATTTATTATAGGCACACTGCTACTTATTATAATTGTACAATCTTATGGGATAGGCCGGAATTTATTGAATTATAGAACTAATTATAATAAAGCTATGATGGATGCAGTTGGAATTTCTTTGGAGAGCATTTGGGCATCTGCTTTAAGACCAGGTTTCATCCGGTTGTTCGGTAATCCACCACTTATTTGCGGACTTTTTTTATCATTGAAAATTTTAAAGAACTGGCATCTCGAGCAATTAAGAACAGAAACACTCGCAAAAGAAAATACCAATGCTGAATTGCAATTATTAAAAGCACAGATTCATCCGCATTTTCTATTTAATACCTTAAACAATATTTATTCTTTTACTCTTACTCAATCTCCGTTAGCCGGCACACTGGTACAAAAACTTTCTGACATGCTTAATTACATGATTCATGAATGTGAGAAACCTCTTGTACCATTGGAAAAAGAAATAAAATTAATACAGGATTATATGGGACTGGAAAAAGTTCGCTATGGTAACCGGCTGGATATGCAGGTGGAAATTAATGGAGAGTATAAAGTCAAATTGATTGCACCCCTGCTTATGATTCCGTTTGTTGAAAATTGTTTTAAACACGGGGCAAGTGCTATGCGGGGACAACAATGGATAAAATTAAACATTACCATAAATGAAGATCAACTTGACTTTAAGCTGAGCAACAGCAAACCACCGGATCTAAACGGCGCCAATAATAAAAAAGGAATTGGATTGGCAAATGTGCAGAAACGATTGCAACTGCTTTATCCCGGAAAACATTCTTTGGAAATAAAATCAACAACAGATTCCTATATTGTACACCTGCAGGTTAGCCTGCAAAAGTCTCCGGCAATTGAGCAAAATCAAAACTATAAACTAATGCCAATACTTCAACCTGTTTAATATGAATGAAAAAAAAATTACCTGTTTGGCAGTAGATGACGAACCACCGGCACTTGAAGTTCTAAAAAAATTTATTACTTCTGTCCATACACTGGAACTGGCGGCTACTTGTTCAGATGCAATTGAAGCTTTAAATATTCTTCAGTCCAAACCAGTTGATCTTATTTTCCTTGATATAAAAATGCCTGAACTATTAGGCACTGATTTTATCAGGGCACTGAAAAACCCACCTAAAGTAATTTTTACAACAGCCTACCGCAAATATGCAATAGAAGGCTTTGAACTGGATGCGGTAGATTATTTATTAAAGCCTATCTCATTTGATCGATTTTTGAAAGCTGTAAGTAAAGTAATGCAAACACCTTTGAGTGAAACAAAGCCCGAAGAAGAAATGCAAAATAAAAAAGGGGATTCAAATGGATATATTAGTTTTCGAAGCGATCGTAAGATGATGAAAGTTGCTTTATGTGATATCTTGTATATCGAGAGTATAAAAGATTATATCAAAGTAGTTACTGTAGCAAACACAGTTATTACGAAGCAATCCATTTCTTCAGTGGAGGAAATGCTGCCAGCAGAAATGTTCATTCGTATTCACCGCTCATATATTGTGGCATTGAATAAAATTGAATCGTATAATAATGAACTGGTATGGATTGCTAAACAAGAATTACCTATCAGCCGGATGTACCGGCACGAAGTGGGAAAAACACTTAAACTGGAATGAAAAAATATTAATCTAATATAGGCCTCAACCATCTCGTCATTTCATCCAAACTCATTCCTTTCCTCTTTGTATAATCTTCTAACTGATCATTATCAATTTTACCCACACCAAAATATTTACTTTCGGGATTAGCAAAATACCAACCACAAACAGATGATGCGGGATACATGGCTAAGGATTCAGTTAAATGAATTCCGGTTGCTTCTTCTCCACCGAGTAGATCGAACAATTTATATTTCTCTGTATGGTCAGGGCATGCGGGATAGCCTGGCGCCGGACGAATGCCTGAATATTTTTCTTTAATCAAATCTTCATTGCTCAATTGCTCGTCTTTTATATAACCCCAATATTCTTTACGTGTTCTTTGATGTAATACTTCTGCAAAGGCTTCAGCTAACCTGTCTGCTAATGCCTGCAGCGTTATTTTATTGTAATCATCATGTGCTTCTTCAAAGCGTTTGATATATTGTTCTATTCCTTTTATGGTAACGGAGAATGCGCCGATATAATCCTGCGATTTTGATTCTGCAGGAGTAATAAAGTCAGCAAGAGATAAATTCTGCTGACCCACTGCTTTTTTAACTTGCTGACGAAGAAATTGCAAATGCACAACTTCATCAGGCCCTTCTTTTTCATTCAATACTGAAACAGTATCTTTTCCATCGCTGTTAGCAGGCCAGAAACCAATTGTTCCTTTTGCTATTAACCATTTTTCGGCAACCACTTTATCCAGTAATGCATTTGCATCGTTAAACAATTTTGTTGCTTCGACTCCCACTTTTTCATCGCTTAGTATCTGCGGAAACTTTCCATGAAGTTCCCATGCAATAAAGAATGGGTTCCAGTCAATATATTTTCTTATCTCAGCTAAATCATAGTTGTCGAAAATCTTTGTGCCGGTAAAAGTTGGAGTAACCGGAGTATAATTTTCCCAGTTAATTTTATAATTATTTTTCTGCGCCTCTTCAAATTTCAAAAATTGCTTTGCAACTTTTTTATTGGCAAAATCTTCAGCCAGTTTTTGATATTCAGTTTTTATGTTATCCAGGAATGGTTGTTTCTGTTCATTGCTCAACAGTGAACCAGCAACGGTAACACTGCGGCTTGCATCCAGTACATGCACCACGCCATTATCATATTGTGGTGCAATTTTTACAGATGTATGCATACGGGATGTAGTGGCTCCTCCTATGAGTAATGGTTGTTTCATACCGCGGCGTTTCATTTCATGCGCCACATGCACCATCTCATCAAGGGAAGGAGTAATTAAACCACTTAAACCAATGATAGCAACATTTTCTTTTTCCGCAGTTTCAAGAATTTTATCAGTTGCCACCATTACGCCGAGATCAATTATTTCATAACCATTGCAACCGAGTACTACCCCAACGATATTTTTTCCAATATCATGCACGTCACCTTTTACAGTTGCCAATAAAATTTTTGCAGCACCTGCGCCTTCTTTATTAATAGTACCTGCGGCTAAATGTGCAAGACGGCGTTCTTCTTTTTCCGCTTCGATGTATGGAGTAAGTACTGCAACAGATTTTTTCATTACCCTTGCAGACTTTACTACCTGTGGCAAAAACATTTTTCCGCTTCCGAATAAATCTCCCACTACATTCATACCCGCCATCAACGGGCCTTCAATTACATCCAATGGTTTAGGATATTTCTGTCTTGCTTCTTCAGTATCCGTATCAATATAATCAGTGATTCCGTTTACAAGAGAATGTTTCAACCTTTCTTCAACGGATGTATCTCTCCATTTTTCATCTTTTATATTTTCTTTTCCTTTTGCTTTGACAGTTTCTGCGAATACAATCAGTTTTTCAGTGGCTTCGTTATTATCATTGTTCCGGTTCAGGATTACATCTTCGCATAATTTTTTTAATTGTGGTTCTATTTCATCATACACCACCAATTGCCCGGCATTAACAATACCCATATCCATTCCGGCTTTAATTGCATAAAAAAGAAATACACAATTCATGGCTTCCCGTACATGATCATTACCACGAAAAGCAAATGAGAGATTGCTGACGCCGCCACTTATTTTTGTCAGCGGCATCAATTTTTTTATTTCTTTGGTTGCTTCTATAAAATCAACACCATAATTATTATGTTCTTCCATGCCGGTTGCTATGGCAAAAATGTTCGGGTCGAAAATAATATCCTGCGGATCATAACCAACCTGCTCCGTTAATATTTTATATGCACGGTGGCATATCTCTACTTTCCGTTGTTTGGTATCCGCCTGGCCTTTTTCATCAAATGCCATTACAATTACAGATGCACCATAACTCTGGCAAATGATAGCTTGCTGAATAAATTTTTCTTCTCCTTCTTTCATGGAGATAGAATTTACAATGCATTTTCCTTGCACACATTTTAATCCGGCTTCAATGATTTCAAATTTGGAACTGTCAATCATGATGGG
>JANLSA010000234.1:0-2047 GCA_031362085.1 Bacteroidota bacterium
AAAATATCTTCTACCGCAAGTATGCAGCGATGGCAAACCATATTTTTTACAAGAAGTGTGGTAGAAGACATGGTACTAATTTATGAAACAATTTTTTTGGCTGTAACCCTTTATTAAATAAGAACAGGTAAACAAACCATATTTTTAATGTAAAGCTTCACGGGGGCAATTTTGATAATTTTATCTCAGTAAATTTCTTAAATTTTTTTGTAAGGTCTCATCATATTTTTCAGATCATCGGGTATGTCCATTTTCCTCAATGGCGGTACATTTGCCCCACCGGTATTGCCGGTAGGAATTTTTCCAACAAAAGATTTTACCCCTCCAACAAGAAGTCTTGGCAGTTGACCCAATATCTCTTTTTTATTCTTGATCTTAATACCAAACTTAAGCATCAACCAGTGTACGTGAGTATGTTGCACAAACCAGGGTTGCCCAATAATATGTGCCCTTTCAAGCTGCCTCCAGGCCAGTTGAAAATCAGCTTTGGATATTTCGTTTTTGTAAATTTCAAGTTCCTTCAAGTAATGTACTCTTAACCCGGCTGGCATTGTCCAATAAAATTTCATAATAAAAAATTTAGACGAAAGACAATTATTATTTGGTCACCGAACTTAATAAGCCCGGCTTATTTACATTTCTGTATTTGAGTACCAGTATATAGAACCCAAAGGTGAAATCTATAGATAAGCAAAACAGATCGTAATGCGGTGGAATTAAATTTGAATTTGAAAATAAATGGTATACCAGGTCCCAGCTTCCATGCAGGAAATAACCGGCTGCCAGGATATATAAACTTTTTTTAACTCCGTAATACGCAAAGAACAGGAAGAAAACAGCCTGTGCAGCATTTATAATTAAGGCCTGAAGATCCATCCAGGCAAAACCTACATAAAGGAATCCGATTCCTGTAAGTATCAGTCCGTAAATTAACTTTTTATCAAACTGCTTTAAAATACCAAAGAGTAATATGATTATAAGGCCTGAGGAAATTCCTATAATTACCGGTATCATTGTTTTGTTTTTATGTTGTTCTTAAATATTTAGTTTGTATGAAAAAATCTTTGATTTTCCCGGTATAATCCGAGGCATTGTGAAGAGCAGAAATAAAGTTCGTCTTTTACCGGATGGTGGATTGCATTTTGAATGTTCAGGATTAACATACGGCAAACCGGATCGATATAATTGGTCTTTGTTTTTTCAATGCTTAATTCAAATACCTCTTTTTCTCCATTAATGTTTTTGAAAAGATGATTTCCTTTTGATTTAAATGTACAGGCAGACTTATCTATTATAGAATTTACAAATTCATCAGAACACCAAAAGGTTCCTGCTGCTGCTTTGGCAGCAATTCTTGATGTAAAGTTTACAGCAGATCCGAAATAACTATCGGCCCTCTTCAAAACTTTTCCAAAATGGAGTCCTCCATGCACCTGAAGAAAATTTTCTTCACTCGCTGTCTTAGCTTCTAACTTAAGCGCAGTAGCAAGTAAATTATCGGGAGAATCTGAGACAAACATAATTTCATCTCCGGTACGTTGATGCAATTTGCTATCACCAACAAGGCAATTTTCTGCAATGCGTATATATTTATCTATTAAGTCTGCAGCCGAAACAGAACCATGCGTTTCTGTAAGAGCGGTGTACCCCGATAAATCAGCCATTAGTATGGCAACATGCTTTTCCATAATTGATTGTTTATTTTTTGACTAATGTAAATTCCCGGGAAAATGCTTTTTAAAAGCAAAATGATAAATCTCTGTTTCTCCCATTCGAACAGGGAATGCATTAATAAATATCCAGCCTTCCCTGCCCATATAATTCATGGCATCTATGATTGTATTAAATTTTTTAACCTTTCCAGCATCTGTTTTAAGTCTTGTATCCCTCCAAAAACTTTTCTCTTCTCCAAAATCAATATCAATGGTTACTTTATTGCTTAACAATCTTGGTGTGGCAATTACCTGGCAATATTGTTCCACTTTGGATGTGTCGGCTTGTGCAACCGAAACTTTTGAACTCAATAAGATGATGCCAATTATTACTA
>JANLSA010000237.1:0-22593 GCA_031362085.1 Bacteroidota bacterium
GCCCCCAACATTGCAGGATGGTGGTTTTGGAAAACTGAGAGAAAGATTACAAGATCCGGTTATAAGAAAACAACTGGCAAAAGAAATGAATGCCAAAACTGACAAGTGGGAAAATTTTTATTACGGAGTAGGTACACCGGAAAATATTTTGGTTGTTGGATTTAAGCAGGATAGTTTAAAAAAATATACGGGTAAATCGCTGGCTGCTGTTGCAAAAATGATGGGAAAAAGCCCCGAAGAAACTGCTATGGATTTAATCATTAAAGACAGCACCCGGGTAGAGTGCATTTATTTTTTGATGAATGAAAATAATGTGAAGAAACAAATAGCCATACCGTGGCTGAGTTTCGGAAGTGATGAAGGCTCTTATACCAATGAAGGTATTTTCCTGAAATCAAATGCACATCCGAGAGCTTATGGATGTTTTGCAAGAGTATTGGGTAAATATTGCCGGGATGAAAAGATAATTTCTTTGCAGGAAGCAGTACGAAAACTTGCAAAACTTCCGGCTACTAATTTAAAAATTCAAAAACGTGGCGAATTGAAAGTTGGAAATTTTGCTGACATTGTAATTTTTGATCCGGCAAAAGTAAAAGACAATGCAACGTTTGAAAAACCACATCAATACGCAGAAGGAATGATTCATGTTTTTGTAAATGGAATGCAGGTGTTGAAAGAAGGTGAACATACAGGAGCAAAACCAGGAAGGTTTGTAAAAGGACCGGGCTTTGGAATTAAGAATTAATAATTATTAATTAAAAATTACTTATGGCGATTAATATTAGAAGGGCCGTTAAAGAAGATTGTGCAAGGTTATTAGAGTTGATTAAAGAACTCGCAGTCTATGAAAAAGCACCTCATGAAGTAACGGTTACGCTGGATCATTTTATTGAAAGTGGTTTTGGAAAAAACCCTGTGTGGTGGAGTTTTGTAGCAACCTCACTCAAATCGGAGTCTAACTCTCCCTCTCCGCAAGGAGTTCCCGAGCAAAGCGAAGGGAAGGAACGTAGTTCGCGGGGTGAGGCGATTCTTGGATTTGCATTACACTATATCCGTTACTCCACATGGAAAGGACAACGAATGTACCTGGAAGATATTATTGTTACCCAGGAAGCCAGAGGAAAAGGAATCGGTAAACTTTTGATGGATCGATTAATCGAAGAAGCCAAACAAAAAAAATTTAGTGGCATCATGTGGCAGGTATTGGAATGGAACGAACCTGCAATTAATTTTTATAAAAAATATAATACAAAATTTGATGGAGAATGGATGAACTGCAGTATAGAAATTTAACTCACACCGTTTACTTCCATTGATTTATCAATCTTCAGAACAAGCCCCTGCAATACTTTGCCTGGTCCAGCTTCAGTAAATTTGGATGCTCCATCTGCAATCATGGATTGTACACTTTGTGTCCATCTTACTGCACCGGTAAGTTGATCGATAAGATTTTGTTTTATTTCTTCTTTATCCATTACTGCTTTTGCCACTACGTTTTGATAGATAGCACAGGTGGGATTATGAAATTTTGTTGCTTCAATGGCTGCTTGTAATTCTTCTTTTGCCGGCAACATGAATGGCGAATGAAAGGCGCCACCAACTGGTAATACCAATGCTCTTTTAGCACCAGCTGCTTTCATACGTTCACAAGCAATCTCAATTCCTGTTTTACTGCCGCTGATAACTAATTGCCCAGGACAATTATAATTTGCCGGTACAACAATCTCTCCTGTTTCATTTTGTATTTCTGTACAAATAGCTTCCACTTTATCATCGGCAAGATTTAAAACCGCTGCCATTGTTGATGGATTTATTTCGCAGGCTTTTTGCATTGCACTTGCCCGAACGGATACCAATTGTAAAGCATCATTAAAACTTAATGTGCCATTCGCAACTAACGCAGAAAATTCGCCAAGTGAATGACCGGCTACCATATCGGGCTTTGCACTCTCAATCGTTTTATAAGCAATGATTGAATGAAGAAAAATGGCAGGCTGGGTTACCCGGGTTTGTTTTAAATCTTCTTCACTGCCGCCAAACATAATATCGGAAATACGAAATCCAAGAATTTCATTTGCCTGCTCAATCAATTTTTTTGCAAAAAAACTATTATCATAATGTTCCTTGGCCATACCCGGAAACTGTGAACCCTGACCCGGAAATACAAATGCATGTTTCATAAATAATATATTTACTCCCTGGTCACCGAAGTTCCCAATTTAAAAACGAAGGTGACCCCAGCTCTTTTCAAAAGGTTTCCCTTTTTGAAAATAAAAAAGGTTTGATTTAAGAAACAATCAAACCTGAATCGAAGTGCAAATATAATGCTTAATGTAAATCGTTACTGATAAGTTTCAGAAACTCACTCCGTGTACTGTTTTTCTGAAATTCACCATCGAAAGCAGAAGTTGTTGTTGAAGAATTTTGCTTTTGCACACCCCGCATCATCATACAAAGATGTTTTGCTTCTATCACTACTGCAACACCAAGTGGATTCAATGTTTCTCTTATTGCGTCACGAATTTGTACAGTCAATCTTTCCTGCACCTGCAATCTTCTTGCATATACATCCACCACTCTTGCAATTTTACTTAATCCCGTTATCCATCCGTTCGGGATGTATGCAATATGTGCTTTGCCGATAAATGGCAGCATATGATGTTCGCACATACTGTAAATTTCAATATCCTTTACTACAATCATTTCACTTACATCTTCATGAAATTTTGCAGAATTAATAATTGCAGCCGCATCCATCTGATACCCTTGCATCATATATTGCATTGCTTTTGCCACCCGTTCAGGTGTTTTTATCAATCCTTCGCGGTTTGAATCTTCGCCAAGCATATCAATAATTTCTTTGTAATTTTTTACAAGACCTTCTGTTGCTATCGCATCGTAGTGCTCTGTTTTTTTATAAGACATAAATCGGGTTTATTGTTTTTTGTTTATCGTTTTCCATTCACTTAGGTGTTCGCAAGTCCTCCTTCGGGGGATTTAGGGGGCAGGGTACTCCACATAGTTTCTTGGCGTTTCAAATAACCGAATCATCAATTCATTTTTTTTACTGATATGCGGCCTCAATAAATTATAAATAACAATTGCAATATTCTCAGCCGTTGGATTCAATTCTTTAAACTCCATTGTATCGAGATTCAAATTCCGATGATCAAACCGGGAATGAATTTCATTTCTTATTAAATCACTCAACATTTTTAAATCCATTACATAGCCTGTTTTTTTGTCCGGCTTGCCGGTTACTTTCACTTCCAGTTCATAGTTATGGCCGTGATAGTTCGGCAAGGCACATTTACCAAATACTTTTTCATTTTTTGCATCATCCCAGTTTGCATTGAACAAACGATGAGCTGCATTAAAATGTTCTTTTCTGATAACGGCAACTTTTTTGCTCATAAAAAATAAATAACAATTAAAAATCAAAAAGGTTTACTCGCCAAAATATTCAACATAAATTTTCGGTGTCTCATATAGTTTCAGGCTATGCAATAAAACGCCTGCCGGTAAATGAGGATTCAGCTCACTCCAGATACCGATTACCAGGTTTTCGGTACTGCACATTTTTCCTTTCAGAAAATCCACATCCATATTCAGATTCCGGTGATCTATTTTTTCTACCACATACTCCTGGATTATCTCACTCAGTTTTTTTACATCGAAAATAAATCCCGTACCCGGATCAGGTTGTCCTTTAACCGTCACATACAACTCATAATTATGGCCATGCCAGTTTTCATTGGCACATTTGCCAAAGACTTCCTCATTTTTTTCCGGGGTCCATGCAGGATTATAAAGTTTGTGGGCTGCGTTGAAATGTTCAATTCTTGTTAAGTAAACCATGCTTTACTTTTTAGTTTCCTCACAGCAATTGGGCGGAGGAAATGATGAGACCATACCATATGGCATGGAGGTGCAAATGTAAGGCTTATCAGTTTTGCAGCCGATATACGATATTTGCTATTATGGGAAATAATATTCTTGTTCTGGCTGCTACAGCAAAAGAAATTTCTCCTTTTATACAAGCAATGAAAAAGGATGATGCATTATTGAAAAATAATAACATTGATATACTTGTAGCAGGTATCGGGCTTACTGCAACTGCCTATCATCTTACCAAACAATTGGCTTTAAAAAATTACAACCTTGTAATTCAGGCGGGTGTTGCCGGAAGTTATGATACAACGGTTCAACTTGGAAAAGTTTTAGTAGTCAAACAAGATTCAATAGCAGATCAAAGTGTGGTGGAAATGAAAAAATTGAGAACATTATTCGATTTAAAATTAGTGCCACATAACCAGCATCCTTATAAAAATGGTTGGTTGATCAATCCGCATAAAGAAATTCTGAAGCATGCAGCACTAAAACTGGTAAAAGGAATTTCCGTAAATGAAATCAGCACATCAAAACAAATGATAAAATATTACCGGGAAACTTTTAACCCGGTTACAGAATCCATGGAAGGGGCAGCCCTGCATTATGTATGCCTTATGGAAAATGTTCCGTTCATTCAGCTTCGGAGTATTTCAAATTATATTGGAGAACGAAATAAAAAGAAATGGGATATGCAGGATTCGATTATGAATCTGAATGATGAATTGATAAAAATGATTAAAAAGCTCAGTTAACTCAAGTATTCATTAATAAAGTTGCAGCTACCACACCTGCAGTTTCTGTCCTCAATCTTGTTTCTCCCAAACTCACAGATGTAAAATTATTTTGAAGTGCAAGATTTATTTCTGACGAAGTAAAATCCCCTTCGGGACCGATACAAATGAGACATTGTGCTGATGTACCAATGTGCAAATCGCTTATTGATTGTTTGTTTCCTTCATCACAATGAGCAATTAGTTTTTGATAATCTGCATATTTGTCCATTTGCATTTTTGAAAATTGAACAGGTTCATGTAAAACAGGCAACCATGTTTGCTGACTTTGCAGCATAGCGCTGATACAAATTCCTTTCATCCGGTCATAACGGAATTTTTGTTTTTCGGTTCTTTCACAAATCAATGGAATAATTTCATTCACTCCAATCTCGGTTGCTTTTTCCAAAAACCATTCAAAGCGGTTGGTATTTTTGAGTAATGAAATGGCAATGGATATATGTTTGGCTGGTGGATGATTAATGACAGATGTCAGAACAGAAACTTCACAATGTTTTTTATGAGCATTTGAGATTTCGCAACTAATCAAATTCCCTTTTCCATCTGTAAGGTTCAGCTTCTCTCCTTCCTGCATACGCAATACACTTACCACATGGCGGGAGGTATCCTCATCCAACACTATTGTTTTTGCTGATGCGTCATAAGTTTCGATATAAAAAAAAGGAAGTTGCATTTTTTATTTCATGCAAAGATGCAAATGGTAACGCAAAGAAGCAAAGTATAAATAATGAAAGACTAATTGAACTGTAAGTAAGCTGAATAGGGAACTAAAAGTACAAGAGTGCGACCTGTCTTCGCCGAAACGGCTTCGTGCAGGCAGGCGCAACGTAAGCTGATAGTAGTAATGATGATGATGACTAAAAAAATAATCAATATTCTTTCAGAATAATTAAATAAAAAAAGACTTTTTGATCTAAGTCACCCCTTTAGGGGGCAGGGGCTCAGAATGGGTTATCATCATCATCCTTCAAATCATTCATCTTGCTGCCGGTTTGTATAAATACTTTGGCACCGTCCGAATCATCTTTTACCGGTGTCCAGCTACCCGGTGGTAACCCCATAGCGGTGAAATCAGTCCCTTCATCTTCTGTAAATTTCTGAATATGCAGCAAAGCCCGGAGTTTGATTGTTTCCAGAGAACCATTTCTGTGTTTTGCAATACGTACATGGGTTTCACCACGATTGTTTTCTCCCATTTCATTTGTAGTAATGTCATAATATTCAGGACGGTAAAGGAACATTACTAAATCCGCATCTTGTTCGATGGCACCCGACTCACGGAGATCACTCAGTTGCGGCATCTTATTTCCTTCTTTTCTTTTTTCCACTTCACGGCTTAACTGAGAAAGTGCAATGATTGGAACACTTAATTCTTTTGAAAGTGCTTTCAGGTTCCTGGAAATATTACTTATCTCCTGCTCACGATTGCCACCCCGATTTTCACCGGTACCACTCATGAGTTGTAAGTAATCAACAATAATTAAACCGATATTATGTTTGTTTTTTAAACGACGGCATTTGGCACGTAGTTCAAAAATATTTAAGGCAGGTGTATCATCAATATAAATTGGCGCCTGTGATAAACGCTGAATACCACGGGCATACAATTGTTTCATTTCATGCTCTTCCAATTTACCTCTTGCAATTTTCTCTAACCATATTTCACTTTCGGCAGCAAGAATACGCTGCACCAACTGACCGGCACTCATCTCCAAACTGAAAAAAGCAACCGGTGTAGATTTGCTGGCACTCAATGCTGCATTGCGTGCAAGGTTCAATGCAAATGCCGTTTTACCAACAGCAGGTCGTGCAGCAAGAATAATTAAATCTGTTTGTTGCCATCCATAAGTAACCCTGTCAAGCGATGCATAACCACTGGGCACACCGGTAATATCTTCATTACGGTGGCGCATATCTTCAATGCGCTGAATTGTTTTTACCAACACCGAATCAATCGAATCAAAATTTTTACGCAAGTGATTATTCGTAATTTCAAACAATTTACTTTCTGCATCATCGAGCAAATCAAAAACGTCTGTTGAGTCTTCGTAAGCATCACCTATAATTTCACCACTGATGCGGATCAATTCACGTTGTATAAATTTTTGAAGAATAATTCTTGCATGTGCTACAATATTAGCAGAGGAAACTACCATATTGGTAAGCCGCGTTACATAATAGGCGCCGCCAATCATTTCCAATTCTTCGCGGAATTTCAGTTCTTCTACTACGGTTAAAATATCAATGGGTTGGCTTTTATTAGCTAGCCCCTGCATGGATTTAAAAATCCGTTGATGCGCCTCTACATAAAAACACTCAGGTTTTAATATTTCTACTATATTATCAAAAGCGTCTTTCTCCAGCATAATGGCGCCCAATACGGCTTCTTCCAAATCTTTTGCCTGTGGCGGAATTTTTCCATACACCATGGTGCCGAGATCCACTGCTGACTTTCTTCTTTGTGTTCTTTCTTTATTGATATTCGGTATTGCCATGGTCAGTTATAGTGATAAAAAAATTATTCATTGATAAATTACCAACCTTCCTGTCGGTTGGCAGGTGACTATTTAGTAAACTCCATACTTGAATCGGTAAATTTTTGGTTCGGTTCGAAATGTAGTCCCTAAGTCAGACAGCGAATATAAGAACTGAAAAGTCATTGAAGAAAATTTTTCTTTCTGCACAATTTTTACAAAAAAATGAATCGGTTATCCACAATTTTTTTCAATCTGACTAAAGATAAAATTTAATTACTGCATTTTATTTTTAAAGTTGAGAAAAATCTTATACTTCCTTTTATTTTAGCCCTTCCAATATCATCCACATTTCGTCTTTCTCTTTTCTTATCTTCGCCGCCACTAAAGCAGACAGAAGACATGACGATTTCATATAACTGGCTAAGCGAATATTTACCCGTAATAGTAGAACCGGAAAGGCTTTCACGTATCTTAACTTCTGTAGGGTTGGAAGTAGAGAGTTTTGAAAAATATGAAGAAGTCAAAGGTGGGTTAAAGGGACTTGTTATCGGTGAAGTACTCACTACTGAAAAACATCCAAATGCTGATAAACTTACATTGACTACAGTAAATATTGGAAATGGTGAACCCCTGCAGATTGTTTGTGGTGCACCCAATGTAGCAAAAGGACAAAAAGTAATTGTTGCAAAAGTTGGAACTACAATTTATCCTTCAACCGGTGAACCCATGACGATGAAGGTTGCTAAAATAAGAAATGTGGAGAGCTATGGAATGATTTGTGCCGAAGATGAAATTGGTTTAGGCACTTCCCATTCAGGCATTCTTGTTTTGCCCAATGATGTAATTGTTGGCACATCAGCTATTGACTACTTCAAACCTTATTCGGATTTTGTATATGAAATAGGACTTACACCGAACCGGATGGATGCAATGAGTCATTGGGGTGTAGCAAGAGATGTATGCGCCTATCTTTCGCATCATGATAAAAAAACCTTTAAACCAAAACTACCAAATACAAATAGCTTTAAAATTGATAATACGAGTTTGAAAATTGAAGCAATGGTAGAAAATTCAATTGCATGTCCCCGGTATTCGGGTATCAGTATTTCAAATATCCAGGTAAAAGAATCTCCTAAGTGGTTGCAGCAAAAATTAAAATCAATCGGTCAGCGACCGATAAATAATATCGTTGATATTACCAACTACATTCAACACGAAACGGGGCAGCCGCTTCATGCTTTTGATGCTGATAAGATAAAAGGGAAAAAAATTATTGTAAAAAATTTACCGGAAGGTTCGGTATTTGTAACACTTGATGAGAAGGAAAGAAAATTGAATGCTGAGGATTTGATGATATGCGACATTGAAGGAGGAATTTGTATTGCGGGTGTGTTTGGAGGATTACATAGCGGCGTTTCCAATAACACAAAAAATATTTTTTTAGAAAGTGCATTTTTCAATGGTATTACGATTCGCAAAACATCGTTTCGTCATGCATTAAGAACTGATGCTGCAAGCCGTTTTGAAAAAGGAACAGATATTTCTGCTACCGTAAATGTGTTGAAACGTGCTGCATTACTGATTAAAGAAATTTGTGGCGGCGAAATTTCATCTGATATCATTGATGTATTTCCATCGCCAAAAGAAAAAACACAGGTAACAGTTAAATATCATTACCTGAAAAAAATCAGTGGTAAAAACTACCACCCCGATGCAGTAAAAAATATTTTAACCACACTGGGTTTTGAAATAGTCCGCGAAGGAATTGATGATTTGATTGTAGCCGTACCTTTTAACAAACCAGACATCAGTTTACCTGCAGATATTGCCGAAGAAATTTTAAGAATAGATGGTTTGGATAATGTCGAAATTCCGGGTGCTATAACGATTACACCATCGGTTGAAGAAAATTACAATGCAGAAATTTTAAAAGAAAAAACGTCTAACTATTTAGTCGGTTTTGGTTTTTATGAAATCATGACCAATTCCATTACCAACGCTGCCTATTTTTCTGATGAGGAAAAACAAAGCATGGTAAAAATGATGAACAGCCTGAGTGCCGATCTGAATATTCTGCGTCAATCCCTTTTAGAAACCAGTCTTTCTGTAGTAGCAAATAATTTAAATCATCGCAATACATCTTTAAAACTTTTTGAATTTGGAAAAGGGTATATGACCCTGGGTCCGGGAAAATATCACGAAGCGGATCAACTTTGTGTTGTTGTATCAGGAAATATTTCAGAAGATAGTTGGAAAAAAAAGGCTGTTGCAGTTGATTTTTATTATTTAAAAGGAGTCGTAAATGGGATTTTAAAATTATTGGGCATCAATGCTGACTCAATTGAAATAATGCCTGTTGCTAAATTTGACAATCATATAGAAATAAAATCATTGGGAAAAATAATTGCAGAAGCTGGCGAGGTCAACAAAACAATGCTAGAAAAATTTAATATAAAGCAACCAGTTTATTATGCTTCATTCAGATGGGCTGAAGTAGTGGAATTATCAGCAATGAAAAATAATGCAATGAAGGCGTTGCCAAAATATCCAACAGTGCAACGAGATGTTGCCATGATTGTTTCAAAAGGACTTGCTTACCGGGATGTGGAAAGTACAGTTCAAAAAATAAAACTTACCAATCTGCGAGAAGTAAAGTTGTTTGATATATTTGAAAGTGAGAAGTTGGGTTCCGATAAAAAATCATTAGCCGTTAATTTTACATTTGCAGACGACGAAAAAACGTTAACCGATAAAGAAATTGATGGATGGATGAATTTAATTATGGGATCGCTGGAAAAGGAATTGGATGCGGAAATTAGAAAATGATTGTAAATTGAAAATTTCAAATTTAATATTTTAAGAAAATGCCGGAGCTGGAGGTTCAAATAAAGCGAATCAATGAAAAACTTCAGCAGTTGCTGAAGCAACAGGCTTTAATGAAAAAAGAAAATAATGATTTGAAAAAAGAATTGGATTCGTTTAAAAAAGAATCTTCTTCTCATCAATCAAAAATGGATGAACTGAAACAGCAGGTAAGTATTTTAAAAATGAATACAATAGAAATGAATGAGAATGACAAAAAAGAATTTGAGCGAAGGTTGAATCAATATATTAAAGAGATAGACCGCTGCATAGCTTTATTAAGCCAGTAATCAAACCCGTTTTACTAATCGCATCTGCATTTCTTCATCGCCATTTGAAAGCTCCAGTGAATAAACACCATATGGCAATGTATTTAAACCTGTCCATTCCATTTCATGATTTTCGGCAGGCATGATTGTTTCCATACTACTCCAAATGCTTCCTTTATCATCTTTAAGCACGGCTTTGAAAGAAGAATCGGTTTTTGCATTTAAATGCAATCGCAATGAATCTATAAAGACCATGGATTTAACTTTGGCAAACATAAAATTGTCTGTTAGTTTTGTTTACGAATTCAATTATTTAGAATCTTCGGGCTAAATGTTAATGCGGGTTCGTTTTCTGAAGGGGATAGATTTCTTTAGAGGATTCCGAAAGTATAACAAGAAAATTAAAAATGCAAGCTATGCAGGAACTAATTCCAATTACCGCTGTCATCGGCGATCGTTCATACCGGATCAAAATTCAGCCAAAAGATGAAGAAGTAGTGCGAAAAACACTCAAAGTAATCAATGATAAAATCATTGAATTCAAAACTATGTTTGCGGGAAAGGACATGCAGGATTATATAGCCATGGTACTGATTTGGTACGCCACCGAACAACATAATGCTTTGGCCGCCGATTTAGATAAAGGGAATCTATCTGAAAAATTAAATATAATTGAGAAAATGCTGGAAAGACAGTTGTAGAGGTGAAGGAATCGGGAATTCGTAATTTGTCCGCCAGCCGGCGGACTCATTGAGAAATTGGGTTGATTCAAACCCTTTTTTTAGTATGAGAATCTAACAACCAAAATCAACCCCTTACTTTTTGAAAAATAGAGTGTACGTATTCTTCATTATGCCTGAACTGAAAGCCTAATTACCAATTCCAAAGTACTAAAACCAGGTTCTTCAAATACAAAACTCTCATTTCATTACTAACCATTGTTTTTATATCTTCGTGAGTCTCCGGCCTTACAGCGGGATTTTTATATTAAATTTATATGATGCCCAATAATCATCATATCATTATGTACAATCAAAAAAAAATAATTCATGACTCCAGATATTTTATACATCATCATTGGTGTGGCTGCCCTGCTTCTGGGCATTCTTACGGGTAAATTCATTTTTGACAAAAACACAAAAAAGAAAGTAGAAGAAGCTGAACAGCAATCGCAAACCATACTGAGAGAAGCCGAACTTAGAGCCGAAACAATCAGGAAGGAAAAAGAACTGGAAGCTAAAGAACGTATGGTGCAATTAAGGTCTACCCATGAAAAGGAAGCAAATGAACGTACCCGCAAAATTAATGAATCTGAAAACCGTGCACGGCAAAAAGAACAATCGATTACTCAAAAAGAAGGGAATCTTGATAAGCAAATCAAAGAGAATGATGTGATCAAAGACAATCTGAACCGTCAGATTGAAGTTGTGAATTTAAAAAGAACTGAACTTGAGAAACACCAGGAAGAACATATCCGTCGCTTAGAAAAAATTGCGGGTCTTACAGCCGATGAAGCGAAAACACAGCTAATAGAAAGCCTGAAACAGGAAGCACAAACGAAAGCAATTGGACTTCAACAGGAAATAATAGACGATGCAAAACAAAAAGCAAATAAAGAGGCAAGAAAAATAATAATTCAAACCATTCAACGTACTGCGTCGGAGCAAGCAATTGAAAATGCCATTACCGTTTTCAACCTTGAAAGCGATGAAATAAAAGGACAGATAATTGGACGTGAAGGAAGAAACATCAGAGCTTTGGAGGCTGCCACCGGAGTTGATCTTATTGTGGATGATACACCCGAAGCTATCCTGCTCTCCTGCTTCGATCCATTGCGTCGGGAAATTGCACGTTTAAGTTTACAAAAATTAGTTACTGATGGCCGTATTCATCCAGCACGGATAGAAGAAGTAGTTGAGAAAACTAAAAAACAGTTAGAAGATCAGATAATGGAGATAGGTGAAAGAACCGTAATAGAATTGGGCGTACATGGCCTGCACAAAGAACTGGTAAGATTAGTTGGTAAAATGCGTTTCCGCTCTTCTTATGGACAAAACCTGTTAATGCACAGCCGCGAGGTAGCCAATCTATGTGCTACGATGGCTGCTGAAATGGGATTAAATCCTAAATTAGCAAAACGTGCAGGTCTCTTACATGATATTGGCAAAGTACCTGATGAAGAAAGTGAATTGAGTCATGCTTTACTGGGTGCAAAAGTGGCTGAAAAATATGGTGAAATTCCTGCTATTGTAAATGCAATTGGTGCACACCACGATGAAATGGAAATGCAGTTTGTTATTTCACCAATCGTGCAGGCATGCGACTCGATTAGTGGCGCAAGACCCGGTGCACGCCGCGAAATAATGCAACAATACCTTCAGCGGATAAAAGATTTAGAAAATATGGCGATGAGCTATCCGGGAATAGAAAAAGCGTATGCAATTCAAGCGGGTCGTGAATTGAGAGTAATAGTGGAAGCCGACAAAGTAACAGATCAGGATTCTGAAAGATTATCATTTGAAATAGCACAGAAAATTCAAACCGAAATGACTTTTCCCGGGCAGATTAAAGTAACTGTTATAAGAGAGAAAAGAGCAGTGAGTGTGGCCCGTTAAAAAAGGAATTAGGATATTGGGAATTAGGCTTTAAGGTTGAGCAATCTTTATTTCTCAGGTATTTTATGTTTGGAACCCAGCTTTTTTGCCTTGATTAAGCGTTCCTTCCCGTATGTACGGGACTCTTGTACTTTAGTATCTGGATTGAACAAAAAATGAACAGAAAAAAAAGACAAATTCCCAATTACAAATTCCCTTCTTCCCCCTATCTTTGCGACCCGTTAAAATAAAAGATTATGAACGCTATAGATTTTGTACACGAGCAACTTACAACCAAGAAACAATACCCTGCTTTTAAAGCTGGTGATAATATTACGGTAAACTATAAAATCATTGAAGGAACTAAGGAAAGAATCCAAAGTTTTAAAGGTGATGTACTAAAGCGTCAGGGCACTGGGGCAACAGTTTGCTTTACAGTACGCAAAATATCTGATGGTGTAGGTGTAGAAAGATTATTTCCATTGTATTCTCCAAACATTGATTCAATTGAAGTAAATAAGACAGGAGATGTACGCCGGGCAAAATTATTTTATCAGCGTGGCAGGAGTGGTAAAAGTGCAAGAATTCGTGAAAAGCGTCAGGCTGTTGATACAATTGCAACAAAATAATAAAATATCATTTTTCAATAAATGCTCCATAACCGGAGCATTTTTTTTGCCCCTATCCCCTATTGGAGAATACCATTCTTTGAGTTGTAATACACCATTTTCTGGTTCGGTTAGAATTTTAATTTTACAAAATACTTTAAACCGGTAAAACGGATACACCCCTTTAGAGCCTGTCCCGATTCATCAGGTGGATGAAGGCATAAATTTCAGTTTCATTTTAAATTCTTAGTACCTATCTTTGAAATCCTAATTTACATGTATATGATAACAACTAATCTACTAAGCGTATTACTCGGTGTATTGGGTACTAACGAAATCATCATTATCCTGATAATAGTTCTGTTGATGTTTGGCGGTAAAAAAATTCCAGAACTGATGCGTGGAATTGGCAAAGGTGTACGTGAATTTAACGATGCCAAAACCAATGTAAAAAAAGAGATAGAAGAAAACGTGAATGATGTAAAGAATAGTACTAACTAATTCTTACTTCATTTTTTCATTCACTACTAAATAAAAGCACCGCTTTTGTTTACATTCAGTTCCATTGAGCAATATCATTTACAATTGCAGCAAGGCAAAATCACTTGTGTTCAGGCGGTTGACTATTTTCTTGAAAAAATTAAAAACACTTCACACCTGAATGCATTTATAAATGTATATGCAGACGAAGCAAAACGTAAGGCAAAAGAATTAGACGAAAAAAGAAAAGCTGGAATAGCTACCGGAAGACTTCAAGGAGTGATAATCGCAATTAAAGATGTTATCTGCTATAAAGACCATAAGGTTTCTGCATCTTCAAATATTCTTAAAAATTTTATTTCAGTTTATTCTTCCACAGCAGTTGAAAGATTGTTGCAGGAAGATGCTATCATCATTGGTAATTGCAATTGTGATGAATTTGCAATGGGCAGTACCAATGAAAATTCTATTTATGGAAATGTATTAAATGCTGATGATGTAACAAGAGTTCCCGGTGGTTCTTCCGGTGGTAGTGCAGTAGCGGTGCAAGCAGGACTTTGTATGGTTTCTCTCGGTAGTGATACGGGAGGTTCCGTACGGCAACCAGCAGATTTTTGCGGTATCATTGGTCTTAAACCAACTTATGGAAGAATATCCCGTTATGGTTTAATTGCGTATGGTTCATCCTTTGATCAGATCGGAATATTTGGAAAAAATATTTCGGATGTTGCAAAAATTCTGGAAGTAATAGCCGGAGCTGATGAGTATGATAGTACTGTATCTCAAAAAGAAGTACCCGCATATTCTAGTTTACTAAGTTGTGAAAAAAAATATCGCTTTGCTTATTTTAATGAAGCATTGAATCATTCGAGTCTTGATAAAGAAATTTCAACTGCAATAAAAAACACAATTCATGAACTTAAAACGGATGGTCATGAAGTAAATGAAGTGGAATTTGATTTGCTCGATTTTATTGTTCCTGCTTATTATGTTCTTACAACAGCAGAAGCATCATCCAATCTTTCAAGATTTGATGGGGTGAAATATGGTCACCGAACCGAGCATAAAGAAATTGATCTTACTGAATTTTATAAATTGACAAGAAGCGAAGGTTTTGGAAAAGAAGTAAAACGCAGAATAATGCTTGGCACTTTTGTATTAAGTGCAGGCTATTATGATGCCTACTTTACCCGTGCACAAAAGGTTCGAAACCTGCTGCATGAAAAAATTCAACAGGTATATAAAAATTATGATTTTATTATCATGCCCACTTCGCCTGTTACAGCATTTAAGATTGGTGAAAAAAAAGATGACCCGATCGCAATGTACCTGGCTGATATATATACGGTAATGGCAAACCTGGTTGGCATTCCAGCTATTTCACTCCCACTTTATAAGCATAGCAATGGAATGTCCTTTGGCCTCCAGGTGATGGCTAACCGCTTTGATGAGTTATCTTTGCTGCAATGCGCTGATAAAATTTTATCAAATGCAGTAAGTTAAAGAATTCGTGTTCCAGTTTTAAAAATTAAATGATCAGAGACTTGTCATACCGAACGGTGAACTTAAGACTCAATATAATTTAGGAAAAGGTAGTGAGGTATCTCAAACTTTAATGACTCAAAGATACCTCACCGCCTTTCAGTGGATTCGGTATGACAACACTCATCACTATTAATGATTCATTTTTCAATTTTGATTTTTCATGCAAATAAAATTTATCTTCATCATTTTATTTATTTTACAACTGCATGCATCTGTAAATGCGCAGATGGATTCTTCATTTAAAAAAATTGCAGTTGCCGATTCACTCCGTAAAGCAGATGCACTTAAAAATATTATTCCGGTAAATGATCTTAAATCAGGGTTCAAAGATTTATTTATCACATCCACTTTATCAAATAACATTGATGGAGCTCAGTTAAATCCCCGGGCAATTAATTTTGTTCAGGATTATATTGGTAAGTATGAAAAAAAACTGACCGATATGAAAAGTTGGGGCAGACCTTATTTTGATATGATGGATGTGATACTGAGCCAGCATGGAATACCCCGGCAAATGAAATACCTCGCTGTTATTGAATCTCATTTAAAATCGTATGCTGTATCATGGGCTGGTGCTGTTGGTCCCTGGCAGTTTATGCCGGGTACTGCCAGGCAAATGGGTTTAAGGGTAAATAATTATTATGATGAGAGAACGGATTATTACAAAAGCACTCATGCTGCAGCAAGATATTTAACCGATTTATATACTATTTACAGGGACTGGTTGCTGGTGATAGCTGCATATAATGGAGGGCCGGGCAATGTAGATGCTGCAATTCGAAAAAGTAAAAGCAGGGATTTTTGGACATTACAAAACTATCTGCCTTCCGAATCAAAGAATCATGTAAAAAAATTTATAGCCACACACTATATTATGGAAGGGGGTGGCGGCATAACTACACTTACAAAACAGGAATCAAACGATCTTAAACTAGGTAATGCAACGCTGATTACTGAACTTACAACTGAAGAAATAAATAATTCAAAAACTTTAACGATAAGCGGCAGGTATAACTCTGTTGTGATAACGGGAAAAATTGCAATGGACATTATAAGCTTTAACCGTTACAATCCCAATATTGATAAAACACTTGCCGGTGGAAATACGTATGAATTAAGATTGCCAGCAGATAAATTAGAACTCTTTACTGTAAAAAAAGGGGAGATACTAAATGAGAGTGTGCTATTGTTAATGAATACAGCAAATGAACCGAAGAAAGGGTTTTGAATTTTATTTTACAACTTCCTTCATCGCCCCTGCTTTCATTTCACATTCCTCCCACTCCTTTTCCGCATCGCTATAAAATGTAATGCCACTGCCTGCAGAAAAAGAAAGATAGTTGGTAGCTGCATTATACATTATACTTCTTATTACAACATTGAAGTCAAAGTCGCCATTTGGATTTATATAACCAACTGCACCAGAAAAAATACCCCGTTTGGTTTTCTCATATTGTTCTATCAGTTCCATTACCCGTTTCTTAGGGGCACCGGTCATACTTCCCATCGGGAATGTTGCTCTTATTATTTCACTGAATGAAATGTCCTGTTTCAATTCACCACTCACAGTACTAATCATCTGGTGTACCTGTGGAAAAGAATAAATGCCATACAATTCATCTACCTGTACAGTTCCGTCTTTACAAACTTTTGCCAAATCATTTCTTACCAGGTCCACCACCATTACATTTTCACTTCTGTCTTTTTTACTTTTATATAATTCCTCTTTTTGTTTTTCATCATCAGCCTTATTTTGAAGATTTCTTTTGGATGTTCCTTTAATCGGTTGCGAAAGAATATGGTTTCCCTGTTTTTTTATATACCGTTCGGGGCTGGCACATATCAGCCACTTGTCATTGAGTTTGTATAAAGCAGAAAACGGGTTGGGAGAAAGTGCAGAAAGCTTTTTATATACTTCTAACGGATTTATTTTAGCATCCTCCGCATAAAACTCCTGGCAAAAATTGAGTTCATAACAATCGCCGCGCAGAATATGTTGTTTCAATTTATTAATGATGCTGCAGTACTCTTCTTTTTCTATCCGTTTTTTAATTTCAACCTTTCCGGATGAACCTAACTCATGAATTTCGGTATTGCATATTGATATAAATATTTTCGACGGATCTTCTGCTTCTATTATTATTTCATGCTCGCTAAGACGGATGATAATTTCGGGCTCAAAAAAATACAAATCCGGAAATTCAATATAATCCGGATGATTGGAAGACAAATCTTCAATTTCATTTTTCAAATCATATCCCAAATGACCAAATAACCAGGAAGGTTTATCATTGATGAATTGCTGTAACTTTTCCAGGGCATTTCCCGCATTACAACTTAAATCCCTTTTAATACCCGCAGCCAGTATACACTCTTCGCTATGCGGCTCTATCTGATAGCTATGGTTATCTAAAAAACAAAAAATGCCAAACTGGTTTGCCCAATTCAGCATTTTATTTTTTATAATATTAAAATTAGTAACAGGGAATGCAGTGCGAATAGAAATTGTGTTGTTCAAAAAAATAAATTTACCTGAAATATGGCGAATGAGTTTTAATAATCATCTTCCTCATCTTCGTCATCATCATCGCCGCCGCCAAACAAATCTTTAAACTCATCATCTACTTTCATATCGTCATCATCATCGCCACCTTTGCCTGATTTTTTCCCTTTCGAAGTCGGCACCTCAAATTCATCAAAGTCAGGATCCCAGGCTTCTTCCTCTTCTCCTTTTTCCCATTCATCTTTTTCATCGGTACCGCTATCATCATCGTCATCATCTTCTTTTCCTTTTTTTGATGTCGTTTTAGCACCCCCTTTTTTAGCCGCTGCTTTTACTTCTGTTTCATCGTCTTCAAAATTATCATCATCATCTTCTATTTCTTTTTTCGATTTTGAAGATAGCTTCTCGGTATTTTCTTTTCCGGGTTCATTAAAAACTTTTCCGGAGGCCTTAGTTAATTTAATTGATTTTGACATAGTCTTGATAGGATTGTTTACGTAAAATTTCAGCGAAGTTTTTACATTGCCAAATTTTTTGCCACAATTTTTTTGATTAAATTTTTATTACCCAAATCACAAAACCTAAACTATTTTATTTTAGCCCACATGTATCAACTGATCCCTTCCCGGACCATTCGAAATATAATGAACATTTACACCAAGGTAGTTATTTATAAATTCAACATAGCTTTTCATTGTTGCGGGTAAATTCTCAATCTTTTTCGCATCTGTAACCGGTACTCCCCAGCCAGCAAATTTTTTATAAAGGGGTGTTATCGCCATTTTGCTCATATTCATTGGCACTTCAACTGTATCAACGCCACCAATAGTATAGGCTGTACAAACTTCCAATTCCTTAAAAGTGTCCAGCACATCGGCTTTTGTCATAATAATTTTTGTAACGCCGTTTACCATACAGGCAAATTTCAACGCTACTAAATCAATCCATCCGCAACGACGCGGACGACCGGTAGTAGCGCCAAACTCATTCCCGATTTTTCTTAACTCCTCTCCTGTTTCATTTTCTAATTCTGTAGGAAAAGGTCCGCCGCCGACACGGGTACAGTATGCCTTTGTAACACCAAACACATCTACAATTTTTTGCGGTGCCACTCCTAACCCATTACATACACCCGCCGTAATTGTACTGCTTGAAGTTACAAAAGGAAAAGTTCCAAAATCAATATCCAACATACTACCTTGTGCACCTTCGGCAAGAACTTTTTTACCTTTTGCTATTTGATCGTTTATAAAATATTCACCCTTTACAATATTCAACTCTCTTAAAAATTCCAGTGCTTCAAAAAATTCTTCTTCCCAGGCGGTAATGTCTTCGCTGAAAGAATAATTATCCAACAACCGCTGATGTTTCATTCGGAGTTTGATATAGGAAGTTGTAAAGTTTTTATCCAACAAGTCGCCAACCCGAATACCATTACGCCCCGTTTTATCCATATATGCTGGGCCAATGCCTTTTAATGTACTTCCAATTTTCTGGGTTCCTTTTGATAATTCGGCAGCTTTATCCAATGCACGGTGCGTGGGAAGAATTAAATGGGTCCGTTCTGCAACAAATAGATTTTTTTTATAATCAACTCCAAATGATGCAACCGTATCACATTCTTTTTTTAGAGTTATGGGATCAAGCACCACTCCATTTCCAATCAGGTTAATTTTATTTTCATGAAATACCCCCGAAGGAATTTGATGAAGTACCACTTTTTTATCTCCCACATAAAGCGTATGCCCGGCATTGGGGCCGCCTTGAAAACGAGCCACCACATCATAATTTTTAGCAAAGAAATCTACAATCTTTCCTTTGCCTTCATCGCCCCATTGTAAACCCAGAATTACATCTACCATATCTGTATTATTAATTAAATTATTTATCTACCCGGACAATTTAGAACTCCTGTCAGTATTCATCTCTTACTACATACTTTCATTCAACGGCGGCAAAAATAAGGGAACAAAAAAAGCCACCGCCTATTTCCGGGAGCTCTTTTAAAAATTCTTTCCACAAACCAGGTGTTAGTTAACAATTCCTGGCTCAAATAAATAAAAATTCAATTTAATTTATCCAGACTGGTTCAAGTCTTCCGTATCAAATCTTTCCACTGTTTCTATACCACCTAAATCAGTTAATCTTTGAACCAATCTATCTAATTCTTCTTTATCATGTACATACACTTTTATATTGCCTTCAAACAATCCTTCCTTAGCTTCTACAGTCAATGCTGCAATATTTATTTTCAGTTCACCGGAAATAAGATTTGTTATTTTATGTATTACTCCTACATCATCCATTCCAACTATCCGTACGCCGGTTAAGAATGAAATTTCTTTATTCTTTGCCCATTTTGTTTTTACCACACGATGTCCGTAGTTCGATAATAGTTTTGTGGCGTTTGGACAATTCGTCCGGTGAATGGTCAATCCTTTCCCGGTTGTTACAAAACCAAATACATCATCACCGGGAATCGGCTTACAACAATTAGCAAGATTATAAACAATGCGATCACTGCTTTCTCCAAAAATAATCAGCTCAGCATCTTTTATATTTTTATTGGGAACATATTCTTCCGTTTTTTGATCCGGTTGTTTTACCGGTTTTGGAAAATCCAATTTATCACCATAGACTTTAAAATCTTTCAGCTCTTTTAAATCAATATTCTTAATGGCAATATTATAGTACAGATCAAGAGGTGAACTCTGTTTATAATAATGCACGACTTCCTCAATATTATGCGCATTGAAAGCAGCACCCATTCCTTCTATCTTTTTCTGAAGGGTATATTTTCCATCATCAGCTATTTTTCTTTTTTCTTCTTTGAGTGCATCCCGGATTCGGCCTTTTGCTTTGGATGTAACTACAAATCCCAACCAATCTTCATTGGGTTTTTGTTTATTGCTCGTTATTATCTCCACCTGATCGCCACTGCGAAGTTTGTGACTGATGGGTACTAATTTATGATTGAGTTTGGCCCCAATCGTTTTTATACCAATGGCACTATGAATTGAAAATGCAAAATCCAATGCCGTAGATCCAATTGGCAGCATTTTTACATCGCCCTTTGGAGTATATACATAAATTTCTTCGGCAAGAAAACTTGTTTTAAAATCCTGTAAAAAATCGATACTGTCCGTATCCTGATTTGAAATTACTTCCCGTATTTGCTGAAACCATTTATCAAATCGGCTTTCATCACCAGTATCTTCTTTATATTTCCAATGAGCTGCCAATCCTTTCTCAGCAATTTCATTCATTCTTTTTGTCCGTATCTGCACTTCCACCCATCGTCCTTCGGGTCCCATCACGGTTGTATGCAATGCTTCGTATCCATTACTTTTCGGATTACTCAACCAATCTCTCAATCTTTGAGTTGAGGGCTGGTACTCATCCGTGATGATTGAATAAACTTTCCAGCATTCTTCTTTTTCTTTTTCAGGAACCGAATCAAGAATAATCCGGATGGCAAATAAATCATACACCTCTTCAAAAGTCACTGATTTTTTTTTCATTTTATTCCAGATGGAGTGAATGCTTTTGGGGCGGCCAAAGATTTCAAAATTAAATTCAGCTTTCTCTAATTTTTCAACAATCGGTTTTATAAATTCATTTACATAGCGGGTCCGTTCTCTTTTTGTTTCAGAAAGTTTTTGAGCAATGTCTTTGAAGGTTTCCGGCTCCATATATTTCATGGCCAAATCTTCCATTTCGGTTTTGATAGTATATAAACCCATGCGGTGAGCAAGCGGCGCATATACATAAACTGTTTCAGAAGAAATTTTCAATTGTTTTTCCCGTTTCATACTATCCAGCGTACGCATATTATGAAGACGGTCGGCCAGCTTAATCAAAATCACACGTGGGTCATCAGTAAGTGTTAATAAAATTTTTTTAAAATTCTCTGCTTGTTGCGATGCATTTACATCTACAATATTTGAGATCTTGGTAAGCCCATCCACAATTTTTGCAATCTCACTTCCAAATTCACGTTGCACATCTTCCAATGTTACATCCGTATCTTCTATTGTATCGTGTAGTAATGAACATATAGTAGATCGGATTCCCAATCCTATTTCTTCAGTACAAATTTTTGCAACAGCAATGGGATGAAGGATATAGGGTTCACCACTTTTACGGCGCATGGTTTTATGCGCATCTGCTGCCATTTCAAAAGCAATACGCAGTAGATCTTTATCTCCCGGCTTCAATTTTGTTTTTAGTGAACGCAGCAGCGACCGGTACTCCCGCAGGATTAATTTCTTTTCCTGTTCTTCATTGAGGTTATATTTTGAAGGCTGCTCGATAGTTTCCATGAAAGACGAATTTACAGAAAAGCTTCCATTTCTTTTGATGAAATGCCCTACATTTGCCACCCGATTTAATAGTCAAATCGATAAAAGGTTTTTGAAGTTGAATGATTTGATAACTAACTGACTTTCTTTCTCCGGGTGTGGTGAAATTGGTAGACACGTCAGACTTAGGATCTGATGCCGCGAGGTATGGGGGTTCGAGTCCCTCCACCCGGACTTTTTGGTTTCAAGTGGTTAATTGGGTGATTCTTTAT